>PWWP01000094.1 GCA_003562075.1 Gemmatimonadota bacterium | reverse complement strand
CCGGCATGCACTCTCGGCCCATGTCCCCGCAGGCAACTACGCTCTACTTCTTCAATGGCCTTCCAGGGCTTACTGGGTTCTTTTTGGTTCTTTCCGGAGTTGGTTGAGCGGCGGCGCCAGGAGAGGGCTTTGAACCGGATTTGCGACCGATCCTTCTGGTCCGACCGATTCCTCTGGCGTGGGGGGAGCCTGTCGGAGGCAAGAGGGACAGTAGTGCCACTCCCGACGGAGCCGCTCCCCACAGCTGCAGTGAGGAGCGGTGGGGCCACCGCAGAACGGACACCCTGCAGCCTCTGGGGGAACAGGGGCCTGGCAGCGACGGCACGGAAACACCGTTCCGGGATCTTCCCGGAGAACCCGGGCCACCTCGTGGGGTGAGGTCACGCCCTCGGCCACCTTTCGTCGGGCGTCCTCCGCCATGGAGCCCATCCCTGCTCCCCGGGCCCGGCGGCGCAAAAGGGCAGTGGGGGCACCCCGGACGATCTCTTCCCGCAGTGCCTCGTTCATGGTCAGGACCTGGAAGATCCCCGTTCGACCCCGATAGCCATCGGGACACCGGCTGCACCCGGCCGGATCTCCCTGGCAGGAAACGCAGATTCTTCGGACCAGGCGTTGAGCAACGATTCCTGCCAGCCCGCCGGCTACCAGGTAGGGGGGAACTCCCATCTGGAGGAGGCGAGCAATGCCCGAAGGCGCATCCATGGTATGGACCGTGGAGAGGACCAGGTGGCCGGTGATGGCAGCGCCCATGGCGATCTCTGCCGTCTCCCGGTCCCTGATCTCTCCCACCATGACCACGTCCGGATCCTGGCGGAGGACGGCTCGCAGAGCCGTGGGGAATGTCAGACCCGCCTGAGGCCGGACCTGAACCTGGCTGACTCCATCCATTCGGTATTCAATGGGATCCTCCAGGCTCACCACGTTCAGGGCCTCCCGGTCCAGCTCGGCGATGGCGGCGGAAAGGGTGGAGCTCTTCCCACTCCCTGTCGGACCGGCTGCCAGAACAACGCCCTGGCGCCCACGCAGGATCCTTCGCAGCCGGGTCAGAGGGGAGCCGTCCAGACCCAGCTCGTCGAGCCGACTGGGGGTATCGTCGGAGGCCAGTATCCGGAGGACGGCCTTCTCCCCATCCTCCAGGGGGAGGGTGGATACCCGAAGTGCGAAGCTTCGTCCTCGGTATACCATGGGAAACCCCCCGTCCTGGGGCCTCATCCGCACCGCGATGTCCATCCCCGCCAGGACCTTGATCCGAGAAACGAGGGCGGATCCGGAAACCGGAGGAACGCCGGGTACGGGCCTGAGGATCCCATCCACCCGCTCCCGGACCTGGATTTGCTTTCGACCGGGCTCCAGGTGCAGATCGCTGGCGCCCCGGGCCACCGCTTGGCGGATCAAGCGATCCAGGATCTGGGGAACGGGAGGGCTGGCGGTCGAGGCTGAGGGAGACGGGTTCACGGAGTTGGAGTGTGCTGGGATGGGGGAGTCCGCGGGATGGGCCCCGGGGACAGGCCATGGCGTACTGATCGGGGCGATCAGCTTTGAACACACCCTGGACGATTGACCCGTTCAGCGGGCAGGGACATGGGCGTCTGGGACACCCAGGAGCCCCAGGATGGCGGGTGCGAGCTGGTGGAGGCCTGGAGCCGGCGGAAGCTGGTGGCTCCCGGGACCCACTGCCAGCCCCAGTGCCGGATTTCGGGTGTGTCCTCCCCGGATGTCCTCCAGGTTTCCGTGGTCGCTGACCAATAGCAGAAGGGTGTCGGAGCCGAGACGGGTCAGAAGGCCTCCCAGGAATCGGTCTACCCGCTCCAGGGCATCAATGCCTCCGACCATTCCCCCCCGGTGACCGGCCAGGTCCGTCAGGTAGTGGGCGAAGAGGGTCAGGCGGGCGTCTCCAGCGATCCGGGCCAGATTCTCTCCGGCCTCCTCAGGGGTGATCTGCGGAATGTCATCATGCCCCAGGTGCACTCGCCAACCGTCGTTGACGATCTCCGATGCGACGGCCTGACCCTCCCGGAGGTGGTGGTGGTGACGGGTCAGGTGTCCTGCCGCTCGGGCCGCCAGAGGTGGCGCCGCCACCAGGCGCCGGTTTCGTCCTTCCGGATAGTTTTCCGGATAGGCATTGGCAAAGATCACACTGCCCCCGGATCTGGCTGCTCGGACCAGGAGGTTGTCCCGCTCCAGAGTCGGCCTGAGGTGGACTGGAGGCCAGGGTCCGAAATGCCGACCCAGATCTCGGGGTGCGTTGGTTCCGGTCAGGAGGGCCACCTGGCCGGTTCCGCTCTGAGGAAGCCCGGCCACGCCCATGCAGGCATCCAGAGGGATGAGCTGTGCCGGCCCTGGGTTTTCCATCTCCAGCATGGAAAGGGTGGGTGGCTCACCCCCCAGGAGGGTGCGGAGGTTCGGAATCCGAGCGTGAAGGAACGGGTTGATGGTGGGATCAGAAGGGCCGATGCCCACGCCGTCCAGGAAAAGAAGGAGGATTCGGTGAGGCCGATCCGTCCCTGTCGCTGCGGGGTAGAAAGGGGATTCCATCCGACCCTCAATCCTGCGGGAAGCTGAGCTCATCCCGAGTGAAGATCTCACCCCCCCGCACGATGAGCCGGAGGGAGCGAAGAGCGGAGATGTCTTCCAGTGGGTTCTGATCGACGACCACGAGGTCGGCGGCCATCCCCGGCAACAGTGTTCCGAAGACTTCGGCCCGATCCATGGCCCGGGCCCCGTTGGCGGTGGCCGCCACCAGGATCTCCATAGGCGACAACCCCGCCTCCTGCATGGCCTCCATCTCGGCAAAGATGGAGGGTCCGTGGGGTGTCAGTGGATTGCCTGCATCGGTGCCCACTGCCACGGGAATGCCGGCTGCGTGGATCCGTCGAAGGTTTCGAGCCATCTGGATCCGACGCTCCGCGTGGGCCTCCGCCCGGGCTTCCCTCTCATCTGCAGCCATTTCACCGGGGATCTCCGCCGTCTGCTCCAGGAGTCCGCGGGTGAGGGGGTCGATGCATCGGTTCTCCAGCTCGTCACCAGGAGCCTCCCGTCGCTGGAGGCGGTGGTAGCCGTCATAGACAGTGAGCGTGGGTGTGTAGGTGGTGCCGGCTCGTCGGGCCAGTTCAAGGAACTCGTCATCTACCTCTCGGTCCTCAACCGAGTGGACCAGGAGGTGGGCGCCGGCCCGAACCGCCTCCCGGGCCCCTTCCAGGGTGGTGGCGTGGACAATGAGGGGGACGCGGGCGCCTCGGGCCCATGCCCCTGCCAGTTCAAGGTACTCCCTCTGTCGGCCGGCTTCCGCCGAATCGGCCACGGGCAGGTACCACACCTTCACCGCGTCGGTGCCGGAAGTCAGGAGATACTCGGTGGACTCCCGGACGGCGTCTCGGTCCCGCATGTGGAGAAATTGCCGCTCACCGGGAAGATTCAGCCAGTGGTCCCGGGTAGAGAGGAGGGGGCCGGCGGCGGCGATCCGGGGCGTCCGGGGCGTGGCCCACGCTTGCTCTCTCAGTTCCCATGTCCAGGGATAGCCACCCACGTCGAAAACGGAGGTGACCCCGGCGCAGAGGTAGGATTGGAAAAAGCGGGTCGGGTTGTGCCGGAGCCGGGTCACGGCTTCCGAGTACGGGTGCTCCACTCGGAGGTCCAGGGCGTCAGGACGGCCGTCGGCCCATCCGGTCTGCGAAAAGTGCACATGGGCGTCGACGAGACCGGGGATGATCCAGTGGCCCGACACATCCACCATGTGGGCCTCATGGGGCACGGCGCACTCCTCTCCGGGGCCGGAGCAGACGATCTGTCCATCCTCCATGATCACGGTGGCATCGGGCACGGGAGGGGCTCCGGTCCCATCCACGAGGGTCCCTCCCACCAGGGCGAAGGAGGGCGGTGGCGTGCCGGGAGGGGATGGGAAGGCGCTGGTGGCGGCGATCCGCCAGCCGTCGGGGGTGTGCAGGAAGATCCTCTCACTCACCCCTCGGGTGGAGCGGCCATCCTGAAGGACACGGTACTGGTAGCTCCCATGGACGATCCCACTGGCCAGGGGTGTCACCTGCAGGTGGGTGGCCACCAGGGTGTCGGGCCAGCTTTCTCCTGCACTCCGAGCCAAGCCCTCGTATCCCCGGGTCAGGCCCTGGGGCCCACTCCGGAGGAGCTGGGGGGATTGGAGATAGGTGGAGAGATACGCCCCCCGATCCCGCTGGTGGATGGATCGGAGATTCTCCCGGAAGAGCTCCAGTGCTTCCAGTGAGTCAGCTGGCGTGGGCGGACCTGGAAACTCCGGATCCTGGGGTGGTGGAAGGGTGTCACCCACCGCCGTGGTGTCCGGGCGATCGGCAGATCCCAACCCCCCAACCTCCGCCTCCTGGGCGGAGCCGGGGCTTACCAGGAGCCAAAGGAGAAGGAGGCCGGCGACGAGCCGCCCTCCCATCATCACCGGGCCGGCCTGAGGTCCATGGTCACCCGGACTGAGAGATGGCCCATGTCGGCCCGTTCCCGGATAGCGTCCCTGAGGCGCGGCTCCATCTTCTTGTAGGCACCCATCACACCGTCTCGGAGCTCCTTGCGGAGGAGCTTGATGGCCAGGGCATCCGGACGGGTGGACTTGGCTGTCTTTCGAGCCTCCTCCATCTGGGAGGGGCGGATCTCGAAGGGTGTCACGCCGATGTCGTCGGCCCGGTCGTGGTCCAGGTAGTGGATCTGCACGGTCACGTCACCGCGAGCATGGCGGTGCGAGATGTCGCCCACGGTCTGAAATCGCTGGGCCAGCTTTCGGATGTCCGTGCCCGAGGCGGTGGCCGTGTAGGCCTTTTCGACGAGTCCGAAGATTCGCCGGAGTCGTTCCGTTGGGGTAGCGTCCACATCCGGCAACTCGGTGTCCAGTTCGCGGGCCGAGGCATCCCGGAAGAAAGCCCCTTCCCGGCTCTCCTCGTCGCGGACGCGGGCCCTGTCGATTGAGTCCAGGATGCGGTCGGGGTTGGTTCTGAAGCTCATGAATACGCCTTCTACATTTGGGTCATACGGTATGCCT
>PWWP01000343.1 GCA_003562075.1 Gemmatimonadota bacterium | reverse complement strand
GGTCCCGTGAGTTCATGGGCGAGCCCCATGGTCAGGTGCCGCGGGATTCCCCGGCACCCATGGGACCGGCTTGCGTCAGACCCGGAGTTTCGCAAACCTAGGGGGCTGTACCAGCCCTGTTCAGGAAGGGCTCGACCTCGGATGTGCCGGTCCCCGCTGAGGGGGAGCAGCCGGCGCTCAGGAGATGAGATTCGGATGAGTCAACCGCGGCCCGCCGCGTTCCCAGCCATACGCCTACTTGCTCTCGGACTCCTCATTGCTGGAGTCCTGGCGGCGTGTCGTTCTGCGTCCCCCTACGAGGGACTGGGTGGCACCGAACTCTTCCAGATGGGGATGGAGGCCTTCGAGGAGGAGGATTGGGACGATGCCCAGGAGGCTCTTGAACAATTCGTGACCCGGTTCCCGGGCCACGCCCAGATTGCCGATGGACGGATCTACCTGGCCCGGAGCTTCTTCAACAAGGGTGAGTACATTTCGGCTGCCGCCGAATACGAGCGGTTCCTTCAATTCCACCCTTCTCACGGAATGGCCGCCGAGGCTTCCCTGGGCATCTGTCGGAGTTACGTGGAGCTGGCGCCCCATCCTCAGCGGGATCAGGAATACACCGAACGGGCCCGGGATGCCTGTCAGGTCACTGCCAACGAGTTCGCCGGCATGAATGTGGCAGAGGAGGCCGCCGAACTCCGGGAGGAGATGGTGAACCGGCTAGCGGAGCGGACCTATCAGGATGCCCGCTTCTACCAACGCCGAAATGCCCACGACTCGGCCATCCTCATCTTTGAGGACCTGGTGGAGCTGTATCCCGAGACCCAGTGGGCGCCCTGGGGGTTCCTGGGGCTTTACCGCTCCTACGACGCCATCGGATGGGACGAGGAGGCAGAAGAGATCCGGGATCGGCTCCTCTTCCTCCATCCTGATTCCGAGGCGGCTCAGGAGCTCCTGGCCGAGGAGGACGGACCCTGAGTACCCCGGATCGCGAAGCCGACCACGAGGGGAAACGCCCCCTCCGTCTGGGGGTCCTGGGCGGCACCTTCGACCCCATCCACCTGGGACACCTTGCGGTGGCCCAGGACGTCCTGGAGGCGTTGGAGCTGGACCGGGTTCTCTTCGTCCCGGCGGCCCGGCCTCCTCACAAGGATTCGGAGGGGCTGACCCCTCCCTCTCTGCGGGCCCGGATGGTCCGGGCGGCAGTGGTGGACGACTCCCGCTACGAGATGGCCGACCTGGAGCTACGACGGGAAGGGGTGTCCTATACGGTGGATACCCTGGAGGCATTGAAGGAGCAGTACCCGAGGGCCCGCCTCCACCTGATCCTGGGGAGTGACCAGTGGAACGCTTTCGGGGAGTGGCACAAGCCCCGCCGGATCGCCGATCTGGCTCACCTTGTGGTCATGACCCGGGATGGGACGCCGCCGGCCACGGTGGATCCGGGTTTCACCGACGGCCCTCCCCCTGAATTCGCCGAGGTCCAGGTCACCCGCCTGGATCTCTCCTCGACGGAGTTGAGGGAGCGTATCCGACAGGGACGCTCCATCCGCTACCTGGTTCCCGAAGAGGTCCGCCGGATCATCGAGGCGGGCAAGTTGTACTCCTGACTGCCATGAAGAATTTCATCAAGAAGCTGTTCGGCGATCGTCACGACCGGGAGGTGAAGAAGCTTCAGCCCCTGGTGGACGAGATCAATGCCTTCTACGAGGAGTTCCACGAGCTCTCCGAGGAGGGCCTCAAGGGGAAGACCCAGGAGTTCCGGGACTACCTGAAGGAGCGGACCGATCCCATCGAAGATGAGATCGCCGAGCTCCGGAAGACCCGGGCCCGGGAGGTGGATGCCGGCGAACGGGAGCGCCTCTCAGGGAAGCTGGCGGACCTTGAGGAGGACCTCTACCAGGAGATCTCCGACACCCTGGACGAGCTCCTGCCCGAAGCCTTCGCCGTGGTGAAGGAGGCCTGCCGGCGCCTCATGGGCACCGAGATCACGGTGAGTGGTCAGAAGCAGGAATGGGACATGATCCCCTACGACGTTCAGCTCGTCGGGGCCATCGCCCTGCACCGGGGCACGGCGGCCGAGATGCGGACCGGGGAAGGGAAGACCCTGGCCGCAACCATGCCCATGTACCTGAACGCCCTGGCCGGACGGGGCGCCCACCTGGTGACGGTGAACACCTACCTGGCCCAGCGTGACGCAGAGTGGATGGGGGCCATCTACAACTACCTGGGGTTGGAGGTGGGGGTCATCGACAGCCACCAGCCCGGGACCGAGGAGCGGCGGGGGGCCTACGGCGCCGACATCACCTACGGTACGAACAACGAGTTCGGCTTCGACTACCTCCGGGACAACATGGTCCACTCCCTGGACCGGCGGGTCCAGCGAGGGCACTTCTACGCCATCATCGATGAGGTGGACTCCATCCTCATCGACGAGGCCCGGACGCCCCTCATCATCAGCGGTCCCGTCTCCCGGGACACGGAGACGGGCTACAAGAAGCACAACCCCCTGGTGGGCTCCCTCTACCGGAAGCAGCTCAAGGTCTCCAGCGAGCTCATCGCCGACGCCGAGACCATGTTGGAGGAGGGGGACGAATGGCAGGCCGCCCACAAGCTCCTGGCCGCCAAGCGGGGGACGCCGAAGAACCGGCGCCTCCTCAAGATGTTCGCCGACGACGCTTCGCTCCAGAAGCTGGTGCAGAAGGTGGAGGCGGATCTCATGCGCCAGAAGCGCCTCCACGAGCTGGACGAGATGCTCTTCTTCGCCATGGACGAAAAGGGGCACAACGTCCACCTCTCGGATCGGGGCATCGACGAGCTCTCCCCTGATGACCCTGACGCCTTCCTGGTCCCCGATCTCTCGGAAGCCATCGGAGACATCGAGGAGGACGAGGAGCTGACGGAGGAGCAGAAGAAGGAGGAGATCCAGGCACTGGAAGCCGAGTACGCCCAGAAGAGCGAGCGGATGCACGTCATCCACCAGCTCCTGAAGGCCTACGCCCTCTTCCAGAAGGACGAGCAGTACATCATCGGTGAGGACGGGGCCGTCGTCATCGTGGATGAGTTCACCGGGCGACAGATGCCGGGACGGCGCTGGAGTGACGGGCTCCACCAGGCGGTGGAGGCCAAGGAAGGGGTGGAGGTGAAGGGCGAGACCCAGACGCTGGCCACCGTCACCATCCAGAACTACTTCCGCATGTACCGGAAGCTGGGCGGGATGACGGGGACGGCTGAGACGGAGGAGAACGAGTTCCACCAGATCTACGGCCTGAACGTCCTGGTCATCCCCACCAACCGGCCCATCGTTCGCCACGACCGGAACGATCTCATCTTCAAGACCAAGCGGGAGAAGTACAACGCCCTCCTGGACGAGATCGATCGCCTCCACAAGATGGATCTCCCCATCCTTCTGGGGACCACCAACGTGGACGTCTCCGAGACCCTTTCCCGGATGCTCAAGCGGCGGGGGATCAAGCACGAGGTCCTGAACGCCAAGCAGCACGCCCGGGAGGCCGACATCGTGGCCGCAGCCGGCCGTCCTGGCGCCGTGACCATTGCCACGAACATGGCCGGCCGTGGAACCGACATCAAACTGGGCGAAGGGGTGACGGACGCCCGGACCGTTGGATGGGCAAAGGAGCGGGGGCTGGAGCTGGAGGAGCTGGGTTCGGTGGATCCGGGTCTCTGGGCCGATCTGACCACCAAGGATGACGATTTCCTCATCGAGCCCGGGGGACTCCACATCCTGGGTTCGGAACGACATGAATCCCGACGCATCGACCGCCAGCTTCGGGGTCGGGCCGGGCGCCAGGGGGATCCGGGGCGAAGCCAGTTCTTCCTCTCTCTGGAAGACGACCTGATGCGCCTCTTCGGTTCGGAGCGGATCGCCAAGGCGATGGAGAAGTGGGGTGCTGAGGATGGGGAGGTCATCACCCACGGGCTGGTGACCAAGTCCATTGAGCGGGCCCAGAAGCGGGTGGAGGGGAACAACTTCGAGGCTCGGAAGAAGCTCCTGGACTACGACGACGTCATGAACCAGCAGCGTGAGGTCATCTACGACCTCCGCCTCTTCGCCCTGGAGGGAGGAGAGGAGTTGAAGGGCGAGATCTGGGAGATGGTCCAGACCGCAGCCCAGGAGCTGGTGGAGGAGTACACCCCCGAAGACACCCACTTCGATCTCTGGGAGCTCCACGCCCTGCGCCGGCGTCTCCTCATGGATCTCTTCCTCCTGGTGGACGAACTGCCGGAGGACGAGGAGGACGAGGCCGACTTCGTGGACCGGGAGGAGATCCTGGACGCGGTCATCCCTGCGGCCCGGCAGCAGTTCGAGCGGAAGAGCGAGGGCTTCGGCGAACACGCGGAGCGGCTCCAGAGCTGGCTCATGCTCTCGGTCATCGATGACAAGTGGAAGGATCACCTGTACGACCTGGATTCCCTCAAGTCGTCCATTGCCTTCCGGGGATGGGGCCAGAAGGATCCCCTCATCGAGTACAAGCGGGAGGCCTACGACATGTTCGTGGACCTCATGCGGGACATCCGGAAATCGGTGACGAGCCTCTTCTACCGGGCCCAGATCGGACAGCCCCAGCAGCGTCGTCCCGCCCAGCCCCAGCGCCTTTCCTACTCGGGCCCCGCCGACAGTGGCGGCGACACCGGCGCAGCGGCTGCCGCTGCCCGTCAGGCTCAGGGTCGGGTGGGCCGGGGCGGGTCCAGGTTGGATCCGGTGGGGGTGGCCGCCGCCGCTCGGGCCGGCCGTTCCGACACGGGTCCCGATCCCTCCAAGCTGCAGACGAACCGGGGCGAGGAGGCTGCGCCCCAGGAGCCCATCACGGTGGAGGACGAGCCGGGCCGGAACGATCCCTGCCCCTGCGGGAGCGGCAAGAAGTACAAGAAGTGCTGCGGGAGAGTGGCCTGAGCAGCGCTGGATCTCTCAGCCTACTTCATCTTTTCCTACACTGCCCATGCCTCTCTTCCCGGTTCCATGACGGCTCACCGAGGCAGAGCCACCGTTGCCCGTCTCGTCCTGCTGGCCGCCCT
>PWWP01000040.1 GCA_003562075.1 Gemmatimonadota bacterium | reverse complement strand
TTCCCGGCCCCAATGGACATCGAGAGCCCGGTGGGTCGCCAGTACATGATCGCCCGTTCCAGGCTCGCCGAGGCCCTCGTGGAGCAGGGGGAAAGTGGGGAGGCCGCCCAGGTCTTTCGAAACATGGTAGATCTCAATCCGAGGGAGTACTCGGCCTTTCTAGGCCTCGCTCGAATCCAGCAGGCGGACGGCCAGTGCGTGGAGGCCCGACGCAACCTTCTGCAGGTCGAGAGGCTCATGAACAACGTGGCTCCTGATCGTCGGTCCGTCGTCCGAGCCTGGACTCTCTACTATCATGGACTCTGCTCCTTCTCGGATTTCGAACGAGCCTCGGATCCCACCAGCCGACAGCGTGCTATCCCCCGGGCAGTGCAGGACTTCGAAACCTTCTTGGCCCACGTTAGAGGCATGCCCTCACTCTCTCCGGAACTGGAGTCCGCCAGGGAGGACATAGAGGAGAGGCTGAACCAAGTCATGGAGACGATATGAGTCGTTTTGGTGGTCGTGGAAGCCACTGGGCTGGGAGCTCTGACCTGCGAGGTGCCGCAGGAGGGGGCCCGGCACTCAGCGCACGAGCTCTCTTTCTGGCCGGCGTTGGGATCCTCCTGGCCGCTCCGAGCCTTTGGGCACAGGGACAGGGCGTCGATCGACCCCAACCGCTTCCGGTGGAGGGGAAACTCTTCAATCTGATCGCCCATCCGGCAGATCCCCGTCTGGCCTCAGTTGAGCGCACGAATGAGGCGGGGACGCGGGGAGATCTCCTCATCCTGGACGTCCAGAGGGGCGTCATGCGCACCCTGGATGTCGGTGGCATTCCAGGGGACACGGGAGATACGGCGCCAGACCCCCTGGCCTTCCTCTACGGAGAACCGGAAGAAGCACTCCCCTCAGCATTCTCAGGTGAGCTGGCCTGGCGACCCCTGGCCGATCCCGATGGTCGCCGTTGGTTCTCGTTCATCACGTCGGGCTCCGGAAGCGGTTTTGGACTCGCACTGGGATGGGTTCGCATCACCGAGTCTGGTGCACTGGAGACCAACGCCTTCCCTGTGGCTCTTGAGGGCTCTGCGGCAGGGCAGCCGGTTCGCACTCCGGTTTGGTCGGCGGACGGACGCTCTATTGCATTCACCACGGGCCTGAGTCTGCACACCATCCCCAACGTGGCTCCGGCCATGGAACGTGGGCCAGGAGCCCAGGTGCGAACGTACGAACTGGTTCGGAACGATGACGGCATCGGGTTTCCCGCATGGTCTCCCGATGGGCGGGCCATAGCCTTCCAGGAACGGATGCCGTCCAATGCCCCGGGGCTGCCGTCGCAGGCCTTGAACCTCCGGACACAGCGCATCGGCGCCATCAATCTGACCTCGGACCGGAGGGGGGCTGAGGGCCGGACCATCGGCCTCACAGACGGCACCATTCCCGTGGGAGCGGGCCAGCAGCAGGGCTGGGACTTCCATCAGTACCGGCCCTCATGGTCCCCGGACGGGAGCATGGTCGCGTTCCTCACGGACCGGGTGCCGGCCGCGTCGCTGTCCGCGGATGACTCTCGGAAGGGGATCCAGGTCGTCCGGGTCGATCGGGACGGCAACGGACGGATCCGCACCGGCATGTTCATGCCGGCCCGGACCTCCGCCTACGTGGCAGGCGATGTGATCGAGCCGCAGCGGGCCTACCGCGGCCCCCAATGGCTCGAGCGGCGCATGGGCTCGGACGGAGCCGTGGAGACGTCCATCGTCTACATCGCTCGGGATCCGGACCTCCGGAACCCCATCGGCCAGGCCAGGATCGTCCCACGGGACGGAGCGAATGAACTGGAGGTGCAGGGCACCCTGGTCTCGGAGCAGGCGGGTTTCGGAACGGTCATGCACAGTTCGGTCTCGGCCATCGGGGTCGGGGACGGACTCCGTCTCACCTTCGTGTCGCAATCGGGCAATACGGAGCGGATTTCCCGCTGGGATGCCTTCAGCAACTCAGCGGGGGGAAACCTGGAGGTCCGGGTACCCCATGAAATCTCTCGCCGTTCGGTGATGCTCCGGAGTACCTTCATGCCCGGGTATGGGCAGTACTACCGCGGCGACCGGGGGAGGGCCGTGGGGTTCCTGGCGGCGAGTGCGGTGGTGGGGGTGGTGGGGCCGATCCACGTACTGAATTCCGAGAGAATTCTGGGCGACGATGGGGGGGAGATTAGCAGCAGGCGCGACGTAGCTTTCGATCGGTTTTGGAATTGGGCCGCCATCGGGGCCGGCGTCTGGGCCATCTCCCTTGTCGAAGCGGCCCTGGCTTCATCAGGAACCACGGATCGACCGGTCTTCCTGGCGGGGCTGTTGTCGGATGCGCCGGACTCAGCCGGCCCCACCCTCCAGCCTGTGCTCGTGGGCCAGCCAGGGATGGGCAGCCCCGAATCCTCCGGACTGGGGGTTGGCCTGTCGCTCAGGATCCCGGTAGGCACTGTTTCGCCATGACGGGGGGGGCCGCTCGCCCAAGGGTGCCCGTCGCGGCCCTGTTGGTTCTGTTGACCCTTCCCATCGGTCTCGACGCCCTTCAGGGCTCGGTAGGCGACGACCGGAACCGGCAGGTCAACACGGCGTGGGGACAGGCCTCTACCTTGGCGGAGCTGGATGCCCCCGCGCGACGGCAGCTCGCACAGGCCCTGGCCAATCGGGCCGAGCTCCTCACCGACGCAGCCGAGTTCGGGGTCCGCCTCGGTCTGGATCACGGAGCCCTTCGGGACTCGGGAGAGGGGGTGGAGCCAACGGTGCACAGCCCGCTGTACCTGGGCATTCACCTGGCGCTCTCCGGACGTCCGGCAGAGGCCCGGACCTATCTGCAGCGCGCCACCGGGCTCGCGGGACAGGCGTCCGCCAGCCGGCAGGCGTGGCTGGCAGCCCTCCCTGCCGGCTCTGCCCGGAATCCGGCACCCATGGCCTTGTGGAGTCCGCTTCTGGACCGGGTCGGGTCCCATCGTGAGTACTGCGCCTCCCCTCCTTCCGAATCTCTGGCCCAGGGACGCTGCCTCATCCTCAGCGGGATCGCCCGGTCTGATGCGGAGCTGGTGCGAAGGGGCCAACGCTTTCTGGAGTCCCGACCGATCCCGGACCATGTGGAGCGGGTCGGGAACAATGTGGATGTGGAGTTCCACGACGCGTCGTCGCTCATTCTCCAGGCTGCAGCGGACTGGTGGATGATGGCGGCGGCGCTTGAGGGATTCACCGATCCGGAAGCGGTGATCCTCCGGGCCATGGCCCTTCGTCGATTGGGGCGGACGGCAGAGGCTCGCGCCCTCCTCGAGGGACGGAGCGAACCCGCCGCAGAGCTCGAGTTGGCGGCGCTACTGGCGGCAGAGGGGCAGCCCGAAGAAGCGGAAGAACGGTTCGGCGACATGGTGGAGCAAGGGGGCAATCTGGCGGCCCTTGCGCTGGACCGGGCCTCGGCAGCGGGCCTTGGCTCCCGGTGGGTCATCCGGGAATTCGAAGCCCTGTCCGCCAACGGGTTCAGAGGACCCTCGGCCCGCACCGCGCTCTTCATGGGCAGAGCGCTCCTTCGGTCGGGCTACAGTGAGGAAGCCCTTGCGCTCCTTGAGGCACAATATCCTGCCTCCATCCGAAACGACCCGAATCAGGTCCCGCCGGAGTATCTCATGGTACTGGCCCATGCCCGCTACCTGAATGGCCGGGATCACTTCCCCGGAACGCGCGGCAACCTGGTATCGCTCAGTCAGGTGTATCCATCCCTCTCCGGACTCCTGACCCTAGCCCAGGAGCTGACGGCTCCGGAGCGCACACGGTCCGAGTGGAGCCGTCCGGGACCGTGAGCCCATCAGGAGAGCACGAGAGGCATGCGAATTGGATCGAATCTGCTCAAGACACTTGGAACACTTCTGCGCTTTGAGGAACGAGCCTTGAAGGGAACGACTGGAACAGCATCCTGGGCGGTCATCACCATCCTACTCCCGATCCTATGGCTCTCCGGGCCCACGGGGGTGGCCGGTCAGTCGCCGGGGGGGAATCTCGTGTATGGAGAGAGGGAGGCGGTGGGCTCCTTCAACCCCCTTTCGGATCAGCCCATGCGGGCTGTATCCGATCGCCTTTTCGCGGTGCTGTTTGAAGGACTGTTCCGTTACGACTACGAGATGGAGGAGTTCGAGCCGGTCCTGGCCGAGTCGGTCCAGGTCGAGCCGGGTGCCGGATCGGCCCTGGTGCGGTTGAGAAGCGACGTTCTCTGGCACGATGGATCCCGCTTCACTGCCGACGATGTGGTGGCGAGCTACGAGGCCATTCTCGGAAACCCCACCCACGACCGCCTCGACATCATCTCTCTTGTCGCCGGTGTTGAATCGCTAGGGCAGTATCAGGTCCGGTTCCG
Organism: Gemmatimonadota bacterium; assembly: GCA_003562075.1. Classification (GTDB taxonomy): domain Bacteria; phylum Gemmatimonadota; class Gemmatimonadetes; order Longimicrobiales; family Gaopeijiaceae; genus PWLA01. Next base: position 668 of record PWWP01000040.1, on the reverse strand, counting down.
CTTCACCGATCCCCTTTCGGACCCTGAACGGGTCATGGACCTCTGGATCCTGCCCGCCCGGCAGCTCCGCTCAAACCCCGATGAATTGGCTGTTCGTCCCATCGGGACCGGTCCGTATCAGTTTCAGGAGAGGAACATCGAGGGTACGGTGCGCCTCACCCGCTTCGATCAGTACTGGGGCGGCAGCACGAATCTGGACCGGCTGGAGATGCGCCTGTCGGTGGATGTGGGGACGATGACAACCCAGCTTCTGGCTGACGTCCTGAATCTGGTGGTCGATCTTCCCCCGGCCAATCTGGTGCAGGTGGAGAATGCCGGAACCCATCAGATTCGGCCCTACCAGTCCTACACCATCTACACCTTTGCCTACAATCTGCTCGACCCACTTCTGAACGATCCCCGGGTACGACGCGCCTTCACCATGGCGCTGAATCGGCAGCAGATGCTCAACCAGTGGTACGACGGTCGTGGAGAGATCCTGGCCGGCCCCTTCGTCCCCACCGCCCCCTTCTTCGACCCCAATCGACGAGCACTCCCCTTTGATCCCGGGGAAGCGGCCGCCCTCCTGGATGCGGCAGGATTTCAGGACAGCAATGGCAACGGAACACGGGAAACGCCGGACGGGGAACCGATGGAGCTGTCCCTCCTCCTCCCCGTGGCTCGCCAGG
>PWWP01000090.1 GCA_003562075.1 Gemmatimonadota bacterium | reverse complement strand
GGATCCGGGCTGTGGAGATGTCGGTGGCTACCCAACCGAACACCACCAGCATGGCGCCGAAAAGGGATTCGGTGATGGTGAAGAGGAGCGCCAGACCAGCCCCCATCCGGACGGCGTGCCGCCGAGGGTAGGCCCGAAGGGCCCAGATGAACATCCCGATGACCAGGAGGAGGACGACGCCGGAAGAGATCCGATGAATGAATTCCACCCAGGTGGGGAAGGTGGCGGCCGAGGGCAAGACCGTACCGTGGCAGAGGGGCCAGTCCGTCCCGCAGCCGTCTCCTGATTCGGAGATCCGGAGGAAGTAGCCCCAGAGGATCACCAGAAGGGAGTATCCGAACACCCCCCAGGCGAAGGTGGAGAAACGGAGTCCAGGCGTGTTCCATCCGGGGCGAGAGATCATGCTCGGCGTCCAGAGAGTCGTTCAGCCCGTTCGGAAGAGGGGCGTCACGGTGGGTGACCAACTTTCCACAGCCCCGTTGCGTTGACTCGATCCGCGGCCGTCCGTTAAACTTACCATTCTCGGTACCATCGTTGAACAGGTGATTGCCGGACCGTCCAAGCCGCCGATCCCACAGGTCCATAGAAGACAGATATGATGAATCCCACCGAAGTGGTGAAAGAGTTGCAGGAGATGCGGGACAACGGATTCCTTTCCGACGCCCTCATGAGGCAGGCGGTGAAGCGGATCGCGGCGGCAGATGAGCGCTACGACTGGGTAGGGATCTACCTCCTGAACGACGAGGAGGACGAACTCTGGCTCCACAACTACGTGGGGGATCCGACCGAGCACGCCAAGATTGCCGTGGGACAGGGTGTTTGCGGAGTGGCGGTGGAGGAGAAGGCCAACCAGAACGTCCCTGACGTTTCCAAGGTCGAGAACTACCTGGCATGCTCTCCTCACGTCCAGTCTGAACTGGTGGTCCTGATTCGGGCCGGCGATGAGATCTTCGGTCAGATCGATCTGGACTCAGAGGAGCCGGCGGCCTTCGCCGAGGAGGACGAAGAGTCCATCCAGGCCGTAGCCGACAAGCTGGCCGAGCAGATCGCCGCCGAGCGGCGCTGATCTGGAGCCGGTCCTTCCGGGGGCCGGATCGAGGAGGAGCCATGGACGAGCCCCGCGTTGTAGAAGCAGACAACGCGGGGCTCTTTGCGTTGTCCGGCACCAGAAGTTTCATTCTTGGACGTAGGACAGTCGTGGTCGTGGATCCAGGTCCGGCAGATCCGGACCACCTGCAACGCTTGGCGGAGGAGGTGGGCCAGGCCCGTGAAGGGACCGTCCTGCTCACCCACAGGCACCCGGACCACGCAGCGGGCGCTCCACCTTTCTCCGCTCAGAGTGGTTTTCCCATCCGGGCCGCTGGTCCCGACGGGGACCTGCAGGATGGAATGCGGCTGGAGACCGATGCAGGAAGGGTGCAGGTGGTGGCCACGCCGGGGCATTCCCGAGACCATCTCTGCTTCTACCTGGAGGAAGCAGAGATTCTCCTGGCCGGGGACCTGGTTCTGGGGACAGGTACGACGACCTGGGTGGGAGAGTACCCCGGGTGTGTGGGAGACTATCTGAGTTCGCTGGATCGGGTTCAGGCGCTACGGCCCCGGAAGATCCTTCCTGCCCATGGCCCGCCCCTCCTGGATCCCGACGAAGCGCTGAACCGATTCCGAGCCCATCGACTGGCCAGAATCCAGGGGGTGCGCCAGGCTCTGGAGAATCTGTCCCCCCAGGTGGACCCAGGGTCGTCGGAGGGAATCCACGAACTGGTAGACCGGGTCTACGGAGACGCGCTTCCCGCAGCGCTCCGGGAGGGGGCAGGATGGAGCGTCCGCGCCATCCTGGAATATCTGGATGTGACTCCCTTTCCCGCCCAGGGAGCCCCTACGGAAGCCGGCGGGATGCTGGCGGACTGAGAGACGGCGGACGGGGTTCATCCCGCCTTGCCCAGGACCTCTCCGGCGTGCTAACGTCGTTGGAAGGAAGGCCGTTGAAGAAGTACAGAGGACCACCGCGACGAGGGGTTGCGGCCCGGGATCTTCGTTGGCTCCCCTAGACGTAGCTTTCGCTATGTCTGCGGGTCGCCGCATATGATGTGGCTCCCAGGCGCTCCCAACGGTGGCTCCCTGTACTTATTCAACGGCCTTTTAACCGGGACGCTCCATCCCGGCCCAGACCCACCCCTCCCTGCATCTCCACGTGCCTTCGGATTCTCCTGCACTTTCCCGCACCCTTCACGCCAGGCTCTCCGGAGTCGTGGGGGATGGGGCACTCATCTCCGACCCGGACCAACTCCTGGTCTATGAATCGGACGGCCTCACCCAGTATCGGTTCCCCCCTGCTGCGGTGGTTCTTCCGGGAGGGAGCCAGGAACTCCAGGAGGTGGTGCGGATCCTTCACCAGGAGGAATGGCCCTTCGTGCCTCGAGGGGCCGGCACGGGGCTGAGCGGGGGCGCCCTGGCCGTGGATGGTGCAGTGGTGGTGGCGACCACCCGGATGAATCGGATCCTGGAGCTGGACGCAGAGAACCGGATGGCTCGTGTGGAGCCTGGTGTCATCAATGCCCACCTCACGCGGGAGGCAGCGCCTTACGGCCTGTACTATGCCCCTGACCCGTCGTCCCAGAGCGCCTGTACCCTGGGCGGAAATGTGGCGGAGAACTCCGGTGGCCCCCACTGCCTCAAGTACGGGGTCACAAGCCGATATGTCCGGCGGCTCCAGGTGGTCCTCCCTTCCGGCAATCTGGTGGAGCTCACCCGGGGGGATGGCCGCTTTCGGGGGGAGGGCCACTTTCCCCTGGATCTGGCCGGCCTCTTCGTCGGATCCGAGGGTTGTTTCGGGATCCTGACCCAGATCGAGGTGGATCTCCTCCCCATGCCGGAGGGCGTCCGGACTCTCCTGGCCATGTTCGATTCCCTGGAGGAAGCGGGCCAGGCCGTGTCAGGGATCATCGGTGCGGGACTCCTCCCTGCGGCGCTGGAGATCATGGACCAGGAGACGATCCGGGCTGTGGAGGACTCCATCTTCGCAGCCGGATACCCTCGGGATGCAGGCGCCGCCCTTGTGGTAGAGTTCGATGGGGTGGAGGCAGGGCTGGATGGGGAGGTGGCAGCCGCCAGGGAGCACTGCGGCCGGGCCGGTGCCACCCAGATCCGGACGGCGGCCACCGCCCAGGACCGTGAAGCGCTCTGGAAGGGCCGGAAAAAGGCCTTTGGAGCCATGGGCCGGATCGCGCCCGATCTCCTGGTCCAGGATGCCACTGTTCCCCGGACTCGCCTTCCCCAGGTCCTGGCGCGCATCGGAGAGATCGGTCGGAGCCACGGACTCAGGGTTGCCAACGTCTTCCATGCCGGCGATGGCAACCTCCACCCCAACCTCCTCTTTGACCGGAATGACCCGGATGAGCTGGCCCGGGTGGAAGTGGCGTCCCGAGAGATGATGGAGGTCTGCATCGAGGCTGGCGGGACCATCACGGGGGAGCATGGGGTGGGTCTCGACAAGCGACGATATCTGCCCCTGGTGCTCTCGCCGGCGGTCCTGGAGACCATGGCTCGGGTGAAGGAGGTCTTCGATCCCCAGAGCCTCTGCAATCCAGGCAAGGTGCTACCTGATGAGTACGCCCTCCTGGGGAAGGGAAGCCAGGCGAGAACGCGCCGCCCGGTGCCAGAGCCGGGTGCCCGGTCTCCATGGGCCGGTGAGGGGGGTCCCCCCCCTGGGTTGGGAGACAATGGGGCAGAGCAGGAGGTGATCCGAGACCGGGTGGCCCGACTTCTGGGTCAGGAGGCTGTCCTGGGCTCGAAGGGGACGCCCTCTCCCGTCATGGTGGCTCCAGCCAATCTGGAGGAGGCCGGCGCTCTCCTCAGAGTGGCAGCTGAAGAGGGATGGCCGGTCCGTCCCACCGGCGGGGGTGGAAGAACTCCCGTCAGTGCCCTGTCGGCGCCCCAGTTGCTCCTGTCCACATCCCGGTTGGAGAGGGTTGTCCATTACGAGCCCGCCGATCTGACAATGGAGGTGGAGGGAGGAATGGATCTGGGTCAGCTGGACCGGGTCCTGGAACCGGAAGCTCAGTGGCTTCCCCTGGATCCACCGGGGGATGAGACGGCTACCTTGGGAGGCGTCATGGCCCAGGGCCTTCCCGGTCCCCTGGTGGCTGGGTTCGGGCATCCCCGGGACCTGCTTCTGGGGATGACGGTGGTGGATGGACAGGGGCGGATTCTGGAGCTGGGCGGCCGTGTGGTGAAGAATGTGGCCGGATTCGACCTGGTCCGCCTCCTTTGCGGGAGTCGAGGGGCCCTGGGCTTCATCGGGCGGGTGGCCATGCGCCTCCATCCCAGGCCCGAGACGGACCGGACAATGGTCTGGTTCCGGCCCGGGGTGCTGGAAGCGCTGAATCTGGGTCATCGGCTTCGCCGGATGCCCTTTCCCGTGTCGGCGCTGGAACTGGTCTCTGGCAGCGAGGGCATGAGCGAGAGCGGTGGCGCCGAAGGAGCGAGGGTGCTCCTTCGCCTCACGGGAGGCCGGGAGGTGGTCTCTCGGGTAGAGGCGGCAGCCCGGGAGGCGTGTGGAGAGGCCACTACGACCCATGATGGGGAGGCGTCAAGGGTGTTCTGGCGTCGGCAGGCCCGTGAGGAGGGGGAGCAGGCGGCCATCCGCATTTCAGTGAGGCCATCGGAGCTGGAGGGGTGTCTGGATCGAGCCGGTTGGCTCCCGAAGGCGAGGGGGAAGGGGCGGGTCCAGGGTGGCTTTGCCGTGCACCTGACCACCGGCCTCCTGCGGATGTGGGAGACGGAAGGCAGAGCCCAGCCGGCGTCTCCTCCCACTCAGGGCCCAGCGCTGGAAGAAGGTGGGGCCCAGGACCGGGAACTGACGCGACGGCTCATCCAGGTCTTCGATCCTGCAGGCGTTCTTCCCGGGCGATGGGAGGAGGAGCGTCATGAGTGACGTCGAGTCACCCGAACTCCTCATGGTCCGTCGTCCCCTGGACGGAGCGCCCCTGGGGACGGTCCCCGTGTCCAGTCCTGAAGAGGTGAAGGCGGCTGTGGCCCGGG
>PWWP01000172.1 GCA_003562075.1 Gemmatimonadota bacterium | reverse complement strand
GCCGGGTGTACCGTCCGGATTGGTGTCGTTACCCACCACCTTCAGAGGCTGCCCGCGGATATCAACGGTGGAATTCTTTCCATAAACAGCCAGGGCAGCTTCCATGTCCGGCAATTCCATTGAACCTTGCCGCAAGAAGGCAAATGACCGTATGGTTCGGTTTTCAAGCTGCAGTTCGGAGCGGACCCGCAAAAAGCCGGGATCCACTTCTGTCGGGAAGTCGTCGTTGGTATCCACAAAGACATCGACATCCATGTCATTCAGCGGGTAATTCCAGGGACGGGGCTCACTTTCCCAGTCGCTGTCCTGAATGATCCGGGTGACCGCCATCTCCAGGGCACTGCCAGTAACATTGCGTCCGTGACTCACCATGAAGTTCTCGATATTGCCCTCCGTCATGGTGATCTGGCGATTGTTCACCGCCTGCTGGATGATTCCAAGAACAATGAACGACCCCAGTGTAATAATGAGTAGTGCGCGTCCCATAGTGTTTTCCTCGGTTGGTTATAAAAAATCGGATCTAATTGTTCACCAGATTGAACGGGGTGAATTCCCCGCTCCATGTGGATCGGTTAAAACGGTTTGCCTCGTATGAATCCAGGCTCTCGGTGATCAGATTCAGGCGGATCTGCCGGACATTATCAAGCTGCGCGTTGACATCTTCAATTGCGATGATCTCCCGGTCGGCATCCAGATACTCCAGGCGAAACTCCACCACACCGGTGCCGACAGCGTCTGTGCCGGGATCGGTGGCCGGATCGTAATTGGGATCCGCATCATGTGCGCTAATGCGACGGTACAGGGGCCTGACATTGGGATTTCTGCCGGTTGCGGCGGCATCGGCATCAAACCACCAGTCGATAGCGGTGGCTTCGGCATTTCCTTCAAAACGGACCAGAAAGCGGATCCGGTTGGAATCGGCCAGGGTGATGGCCGCAGTGTTTATCTGATAACCCATCGAGCGCATATCGTCCTGCAGGTAGTCCACGACCATGTCGGAATGGATTTTCGCCATGGTGTAGAGCGTCTGCTCCCCGCTGCTCCGCATGATGCGGGAGTTCAAGCCAACCAGAGACAGGAGAATCAGGCTGGCGATGATGGTGCTTATGATATAGCCGAGATTCATGACACATTACCGGGATTGAGTTCAAACAATTTACGCTGGAGCCGTGCCACTTTGCTGTTCATGGCCCGAATCCGTCGCTGCTGTACCTCCAGCAGATTCATGATAAAAATCTTGAACACACGCTCGGGACGGGTGCGGAAAAAATCAATAACCGTGTTTTTTTCGAACCGGATCATGACCACGTTGCTGTTGGCCTTGATCGTGGCGATGCGCGAGCCCCGGGTGAACAGAAATTCTTCACCGATAAAATCACCCGTACCCAGAGGAGCGATTTCTACATCCTCCTTCCATACGGAAAGGTCCCCGTCGGCAATAAGCCATGCACTTTGAATCTCATCGTCGCCTTCGGATATGATCTCATCTCCGGCCTGATATTCCTCAAGCTGCCCGGTTATGAAAAACCCGCGAAGATCCTCCGGCGTAAATCTCCGGAATTGCGAAGGCACGTCATGAAGCACCTGCTGGACCTTTTCGTGTTGAATGAGGTTGTTAATGGTTGGTTCCATGCTGGTTATCCGTTAAAAAATATGGAAAAAATCGATTTCAAATGCGAAAGATTATTGGGTGCGGGTTGGGTGTCTAAAAGAAGGATTTGATGTAGACCAGGGTAGCAGAGTCATTATTGGCCACGCTGCCGGCGGTAACCGTCATCCGCTTGCTGGTCGTTCTGCCGCCGACAGGATCAAAAGGAGGCTCACTGTCAATATATTCGACGGTAACAGTGATGTCGTAATCACCGAGCTGAGTCGCAACGGTTTCATTGAACCCGTGAAAGTGATCAAATGCGGTGAAATCTTCACGGCTAAGGCCGCCGCTTCCGAATTGGCCGGGTGCCTTGAAATCATTGGGAACATCATCCGCACTCAAGTTTTCGTCGAACGCCAGTGATTTGGCTTCTTCGATGATGGACTGCGCCAGCGCAATGGCCGTCTTTTCGTATTCGTAATCCACCGTAACGTTGTCGTTCCTGAGCATCAGGCTGTTGGCCTGCAGCAGCAGAAACGAAAAGATCACGATGGAAAAAATCGTATAGAAGAGATCTGAAAAGTCGTTCATGGGGTGATCTCCCGATAGGGGTTAGTCTTCCAGGGTAATGGCCACTACTTCGTCGATTGTGGTGATGCCGGAACTGATGCGGTCGCGGCCGGAGGCGCGCAGCGTCAGCATGCCATTTTTAATGGCCTGTTCGCGGATCTTGTCCTCATCGATATCGTCGCCTGACTCGAAAATGATCCGCTTGATGTTCTTGTCAAAGTAGAGCGCCTCCATGATCGCGATCCGGCCTTTGAAACCGCGGTTGCACTCGTCACAGCCCACCGGTTCGTAAAAGGTGGTCTGGTTGATCTCTTCGTCGGTGAATCCGATGTTTTTCGGGAGTTCCCGGTCGAGATCCTCAATCGGCCGCTTGCACTTCTCACACAGCTTGCGCACCAGGCGCTGCGCCATCACCAAATTCACCGCATTGGCGATCAGGAACGGCTCAACGCCCATTTTGAACAGCCGCGCCACCGCGCTGGGGGCGTCGTTTGTGTGAAGCGTGGAGAAGGTAAGGTGACCGGTGTTCGCCAGCTTGATCGCGATCTCGGCCGTGAGCAGGTCACGGATCTCACCGACCAGCACGATGTCCGGGTCATGCCGCAGGATTCCGCGCATGGCGTTGTCGAAGGTCATGCTCTCGGAGATCTTGAGCTGCCGCACACCCCGGATCAGGTATTCCACCGGCTCTTCCACCGTAAGGACATTGACCGAGGGGTCCACCACGGAGTAAAGTGCGGCGACCAGCGTGGTGGATTTACCGCTTCCGGTCGGACCGGTAATGATCACAATGCCGGAAGGTTTTCGAATGGCTTTGTTGAAATCCCGGAATGCCTGTTTCTGCAGTCCCAGTTTATTCAGGTCGGTGATCACCTTGCGGTCATCCAGCACCCGGATTACAATAGACTCGAGCTTACGGTCGAACTCCTCGCCGACGATGGGCAGGATGGAGACGCGATAGCGGATATTGACGCCATCCACCTTGCGCTGGATGAACCCGTCCTGTGCCGACGCCCGCTCAAACCGGTCCACATTCCGGCTTTTGTCCTTGACCACGGCACAAAGCGCCTCGGGCTTCAGGTTGCCCTGGGAGTGCCACAGCTGCAGTTTGCCATCCAGGCGAAAAAAGATATCGGTTTTGTTGCCCGCGGCCGGGATGACGTGAATGTCACTGACGTCCTTGCGGACCGCCTCGACCATCATGCCCTCCACGAGGGAGTTGAGCATGCTCTGGTTGATTTCGGCATCCAGCTGATCTTCGTCTATTTCCTCCTTTTCATCAATATCCGGTTCGTCGTAATCGAACTCCTCAAGCAGCTCCAGAAATTCATTCTTCTGCTTGTAAACCTGGTCTGTAATCTTTCGGATGGTCTCAAGCCGGCAATAAACCAACTCATATTGCTTGAAAGCCAACTTATTTACAATATCACTCAATGCAGGATCCGTGGGATCGGCACAAGCAAGCACCATGCTATTATTACGAGCATCATAGGGAACAGCATTCCGATGAAGAAGATCATCTTCAAGATGCTCCGGAAGTTCATCGGTGATTTTTTTGATATTCTCGAGCAACGATTCACTAACCTCACCGCTCGGCAGCACTTCGCGGAATGCGTAGAGCTCACTAATACTACGCATTACTTCGTGACGATCCGCCCCGATATCTTCAATCAGGATGTTACCCAGCCGGCGCCTGACGGACTGCGGCTCGTTGGTCTGAATCTCCAGAGCACGCTCCAGCTGGTGACTGTCGACGACCCCTTTTTTTACAAGGATATCACCGACACGTCGTCCCACATTAAATTTAACGGCAGTGCTCATGGTTGAAATAAGTATTACTTGACCTTAATTAGGTGAAATCAAGGCGGCTTCGGAGGATACCACCGTGATGAACACGAGAACGATCAGAATTGTCAAATTGATGCCCAGGTTGATGACATCAATGGCCGCATCCATCTTGTAGGTGGTCTGCACCTCATAATAATCCGCTAGCTGCTTGGCATTGTCCTTGAGCGCACCGGATTCGGCACCGAGCCGGAAACGACTGAGCGCGGTTTCCGGAAAGACTTTGGTCGCTTCCATGGACTCAATCAACCCTGCCCCGTCTTCCAGCATCATGCGTACAGCGGTTTCCTTACCCTGCTTTTCAATGTACGAGTTCCGGCAGGCCTCCGAGGCCACTTTGATGACTTCGATATTCTGTCCGGCGCCGCTGTACAAGGTATAAAAGACACGCGCAAAAATCTCAATGCTGGTTTTATGCATGAGATCCCCCATCACCGGAATATGGATGAGATTCTTGTCAAACCACAGTCTTCCCTTCGGGGTTCTAATGAACATGATAAATCCGACAATGGGAACCACAAATGCCAGAGTGATAATAATCCAGTTTCTCTGAATCAGGTTACTGAAATCAAGTGTGGCAGCCGTCATAGGTGGAAGAGTAATATCAAACTCCAGAAACATCTCGGCCATCGCCGGAAAAATATATGCGACATAGAAAAGGAGTACACCAATTACCGAAATAAACGCAATGGCCGGCATCAGCAATGCGCGGCGCATATTCTTTTTGAACTGGGCATCGCGTTCCATGAACTTGGCCGTGCTCTCAAACACCTGGGCCATGTTACCACTGGTGGATGCTACACTAAGCATGTAACAAGCAAACTTGCCAAATATCTTTTCGTGCTTGTCATAAACTTCACTTCCTTCTTTGCCGTCCCGCAGATCCTTCTGAATCTCCTTGATAATTTCCTTGAGGCGTTTGTTGTGCGTATCCTCATACAGCAGCGTAAGTATCTGATCGTAGGGCAGCTTCTGTTTTAAAAGGTCAGAAGAGAGACGGATAAAAGTTACAATCTCATTATGGGGTACTCCGCCCTTAAAATCAAACCACTTTTTCCG
>PWWP01000009.1 GCA_003562075.1 Gemmatimonadota bacterium | reverse complement strand
GAGCGGCCACGCAACCGATGGCCTGGATGGCGGCGTTGGCCAGGGCCACCCCGTCGGCCCCCAGAGCCAGCGCCTTCACAAAGTCCTCAGGCGTGCGCAGTCCGCCAGTGACGATGAGGGTCACCTCCCGGCCGCAACGCTTGTCCATGTGCCGACGGGCCCGAGCCAGGGCCGGGATGGTGGGGACACTGATATGATCCCGGAGGATCCGAGGCGCCGCCCCCGTCCCTCCCCCCCGACCATCCAGGATAATGTAGTCGGCACCGGCCTCCAGAGCGAAGTCGATGTCGGCCTCGATATGGTTGGCTGAAAGCTTGAATCCCACCGGGATCCCGCCGCTCCGTTCCCTGACCTGTTCGGCAAATCGGCGGAAGTCAGCGGGGCTGGTGAGATCCTGGAAACGAGAGGGGGAGATGGCGTCCTGTCCCACCTCCAGCCCTCGGGTGTTGGCGATCTGCTCCGTCACCTTGCTCCCCGGCAGGTGACCTCCCATCCCCGTCTTGGCTGCCTGTCCCCCCTTGAAGTGGAAGGCACGGACCTGGTCCACCAGCTCCTCTCGCCATCCGAAGCGGGCCGTGCCCAGCTCCAGGAGGTAGCGGGAGTTGGCGTCCCGCTCCTCGTCCAGGGAACCCCCCTCCCCTGAGCAGATGCCGGTACCGGCCTTCTCCGCGCCTCGGGCCAGAGCCACCTTCGCCTCGGGAGACAGGGCCCCGAAGCTCATGTCCGAGACCAGGAGGGGGATCTCGAGCTCCAGGGGCCGCTCTGCCCGGGGGCCAATGACCAGGGTCGTGTCGACGGTTGCATCGTCGTCCAGGGGGGGACGAGCCAACTGGGCGGCCAGGAGCTGGATGTCGTCCCAATGGGGCAGATCGGATCGAGGGACCCCCATGGCCACCGTCTCCCCGTGTCGCCCCACCTTCTCCAGCCCGTGTCGGGCCAACTCGTGGATCCGCTCCACGGTGGGTTCCTCCGGGGTGGCTTCGGCTACGGGCGCCTCGTCTCCCTCATCGGACCGTTCGGGGACCGGGTCCCCCACCTCCACCTCCAGCTTGTTGTGGGTCCCATCGCAGAAGGGCTGGTCTCCTGTGGCCTTGCAGCGGCAGAAGTAGACCTCCTCGTCCTTCTCGGCCTCGAAGGGGACGGGAGTGATGCCGGTCCCCTTGTGGGAGCCGTCACAGAACGGCTGGTCCTTGGACCGACCGCAGCGGCACCAGTGATAGGTCTTCCCCGCCTCCACCTGGACGGGTTGGGGGGAGTCTGCAGCGACGATGGGCCGATCAGCCATGTCCATCTCCTGAAGAGTTGAGCAATGCACTTGGCGCTGGGTCCGGTGGGGCAGTATGCCAGCGTGGCCCTGTAGAAACCATACGCTGCCCGGATTCCCGGGATGGCTGCCCCGCCAGGATCCTGGCGGCAGCCAACCCCCCTCCGGTCCAGGGGTTCCTGCCTGGGGATGAAGCGGTGGCCGCCTACCTGGAGCTGGACGGGGCCTCTTCGAGCATCCCGCCCCAGGGGTGGTGTCGTCCGGGGATGGATCCCCAGGGGGTACCACGAGGAAGAGGGCGATGCCCTCAGGCGGGGCAGCCTCGATCAGCAGGCACTCTCAAGGAGGGGAAACGATGGACATCAACGCGGGAAGCCGTGTCGGCCGAGGGGGAGACCGTTGGACCGTCGTGCGCTGGGCTGGCGCAGGGGCCGTACTCCTCATCCCGCTGCTGGCCATGCTGTTCACCGGAGAGGTCGCCTGGACCGTGAAGGATTTCATCTTTGCGGCCACGCTCCTATTTGGCACCGTCGCCGTGTACGAGCTGGCAGCAAGGATGACCACAAGTACCGCATACCGAGCCGGGGTCGGGGTCGCCATCCTCGCCGCCTTCTTCGTGGGCGCAGGCTGGCTATTTCTGACGGCGGCGGATGAAGCCCGGGCACGGGCTCTGTAGCTGAAAATACTGGGTTGCCGGGCCGAGCAAGGGGCGTTCCGGTTCCTATCCGTCTCTTCCGGGAACGATGCTCTGTGTCGGACCGGTGGGTCCGGGGTCGATCACCGTGCGGCGCTGAAGGTCGTACACGACGCCGGGCGTGAGAATGGAATAGACCACGTTGGTAAGCGCGAAGGGCTGCCGGTTTTCGGAGTACCCGATGTGGTTGATCTCGATGGCGCGGCCATCCACCACGATGACGGTCCCAGTCCCCAGGACCGTGGCCTTCCGCTCGTCTTCAATCAGAAGGCCAGTATTCTCTTCGATTCCCAGCCCCAGGAGGGCGGGGTTCGTGGCAACCGCGTGCACGAGCCGGGAAATCCGCGATCGCTCCACGAAGTGGGTGTCGAAGATAGTGTCCCCGATCAGGCCCAGCCCCTTCGTCATCTCGATCCCGCCCTTGCGGAACACCCGGAACCGGTTGTTCTGGAAGATCATGGCCTCCGGCAGAACTGCCGCCCCTGCCGAGGTACCGGCCACCACGCATCCCCCTCTGTGGTATCTCTCCAGGAGGGCCTGGTGCATGGGCGTCCCCCCGATCATCGACGAGAGTCGAAGCTGGTCGCCACCCCCGAACATGAACAGCGTCGCGTCGTGGATGACGCCCGCGATCCCCGGAGAAGCTGCGTCGGTTCGCTCTCCGATATGCACCGTCTTGATGCTCTCTGGGCCGAAGGCGGAAAACAGAGCCTCGTAATCGCGGGCCCGCATGTCGGGCGTCTGGCTCGCCGTGGGCACGACGACGACCCTGGCGCGGGGGCCTCCGGCCAACTCGACCATCATCCTGAAAATGTCCGAATCGACGGATCTCTCCTCGTTCCCCCCGATCGGCATGAGGATGCGTGGCGGTGGTGCGGACATTATCGCTCCTCCAAGGGTATTCCAGTGTCTGCTCGGCACAGACCCGAGAGATCCAAGCGTCAACAATCATAGCGGGAGTCATGCAAAATCCAGCCCCGACGATCGTGTGCCACGCCGGCTCCGCCTCCAACCCGGAGCACGTGGACGGGCCTGGACTCGCCTGCGACCAGGGCCTGGAGACGTTGGCGCGGAAGGAGGGAGCACTCGCCGCCGCAGTTGCCGCCACCCGGTGGCTGGAGGATGACGTCCGCTTCAACGCAGGCACGGGTTCGAATCTCCGCTTGGACGGAAGCACGATCCAGATGGACGCTTCGTGCATGGGGAGCAACGGAGAGTTCGGCGCCGTGGCAGCCATTGAACGGGTGAAGAACCCGGTGGACGTCGCCTTCCTCGTCCTGAAGACTCCCCACATCCTCCTGGCCGGCGATGGGGCGACGGCGTTTGCCCGACGTTCGGGGTTCGATGAGTTCGATCCCACGACACCTGGAGCCCGGGAGCGCTTGCGAACCGTCACATCCGCCACCGACGGCATAGGAGAGTGGACCCGACCGGAGCTGGAGAGGGCCTGGAACTTTGACACTCCCCTGCGAGCTGCGTTGGGGACGGACACCGTAGGCTGCGTGGCTTGGGACGGCGAGGGCTTCGCCGGTGCACTGAGCTCAGGCGGCACGACCACCGTCCTCCGAGGCCGCGTGGGGGACGTTCCCCTTCCCGGTTGTGGACTCTACGTAGGCGAGCACGGTGCCGTGGCAGCCACCGGTGACGGCGAGTACATCGCCCGGGCGCTCCTGGCCTACCGCTGCCACGCCCAACTCGAAGCCGGCCGTACTCCCACGGAGGTCGTGGCGTGGGCCCTGGGCCAACTCGCCCTCACCGTGGACGTTGGCCTGGTCGTCCTCGACCGTTCGGGCTTTGCTGGCGGTTCCCGCCATGGGATGGCCTGGGCCGGCAGGTCCGCAGAGGTCCGGCCATGAACATCCTGGAGCTAAGAGCACTCAGAGGCCCGAACCGCTACAGCCGGCACATCGCCATCTTCCTCCTATTGGATATCGGCGAGTTGGAGGAGCGCCCTTCGGATCAGATTCCAGGGTTCCCCGACCGTCTCGTGGAGTTGCTTCCGTCCCTGCACGGACATCGGTGCTCCGTAGGCGAGCCCGGTGGCTTCATCCAAAGGCTTCATCGGGGGACGTGGGCCGCTCACATTGTCGAGCATGTAGCCCTGGAACTCCAATGCCTGGCCGAGATGGAGGTGGGGTTCGGAAAGACCCTCGGCACGGCTCACAAGGGCGTCTACAAGGTGGCCTATCGATACCGGGTCGAATCGGCGGGATTGATGGCCGGCCGGGAAGCCGTTGCCCTGGTCAAAGCCGTGGTGGAGGAGCGCCCCTTCGACGTAGAGCGGGTCGTCGCTCAACTGAAGGAATTGCGGGAGGCCGATCGGCTCGGACCGTCCACCCAGAGCATCGTCCACGAGGCGGAACGTCGGAGCATCCCGGTCATGAGGCTCAATGACGCCAGCTTCGTCCAGCTCGGATACGGTGTCCGGCAGCGTAGGATCCAGGCCACGATGACGGACCGGACCAGTGCCCTTGGCGTCGAGATCGCCGACGAGAAGTTCCGGACCAAGGGACTCCTGGAGCAGGCTGGGGTCCCCGTGGCGGAGGGGTCGATCGTGGAGACCCTGGATGAGGCGGCCCGAGCAGCGGAGGAGATTGGGTATCCAGTCGCTGTGAAGCCGGAGGTGGGCAATCACGGCAAAGGGATCTCTGCCCATGTCTCCCACCGGGGCGAACTGGAGGCGGCCTTTGCCTCCGCCCTCCAGGTGCACCCCGGCGTCATCGTGGAGAAGACGCTCACAGGCGCCGATTTTCGAGTGCTGGTGATCGATGGGAAGTTCGTCGCAGCCGCCGTCCGGGACCCGGCCCACGTGGTCGGCGACGGCACCTCTTCCATCCGGGAGTTGATCGACGGGGTCAATGCCGATCCGGACCGGGGGATTGGGCATGAGCGGGTGCTGACAGTGATCACCGTCGACGAGATGACCCAACGGCTCCTGAGGTTCGGTGGCCAGACGTTGGATGATGTGCTCCCTGCCGGGGAGCGTCTTCACCTGAAGACGACGGCCAACCTCAGCACCGGCGGGAGCGCACGCGACGTCACGGACCAGGTCCACTCGGACGTCCGACTCACCTGCGAGCGCATCGCCCGCCTCATCGGGTTGGACTGCATCGGGATCGACATCG
>PWWP01000164.1 GCA_003562075.1 Gemmatimonadota bacterium | reverse complement strand
TGTCCGGCCCCGGGGATCCGGACCAGGGTGATGGCCCCCTCCAGCTCGCTCAGGGCGGCGGCCACCGCCTCTCCGGCCCCGAACTGATCCTTCTCCCCCTGGACGATGAGGGTGGGTTTGGCCACACCGTCCAGGAACCCGTAATCGAAGAGCTCGACCGCCAACCCCAACCCGAAGAGGGTCGCGACCCGGGCATCCTCAACCCCGGTTCGGAGGGCCACGCGGGACCCGAAGGAGAAGCCTCCCAGGACGAGGGGAAGATCAGGATACTCCTCCTGGAGCCAGTCCAGGGCTGCCCGGGCGTCCTCCATTTCCTCGATCCCTTCTCCGTAGGATCCGGTGCTGGTGCCTACGCCCCGGAAGTTGAAGCGAAGGGCGTGGATTCCGGCTTCACTCAGCGCCTGGGCCGTCCGGAAGACCGCCTTCGTGTGCATGGTGCCCCCGTGCAGGGGGTGGGGGTGACAGACCACGGCGGCGGCCCGGGCCGTGCCTTCGGCTTCGCGGAAGTTGGCCTCGAGCTGGCCATGTGGAGCAGGGATGTGCACGGAACACTCACTTGAAAGAAGGCAAGGGCCCCGGTCCCACGCCACTTCTACGGGTCGCCCGGGGTATGACCACCCGCTATCTTCATGATGGACCCGGGGCAGGTCAACCGGCGCCTGCCCCCCGTGGTCTTCAGGCCGAAGTCGGCCCGGCCGGAGAAGGAGAACAGTTGAGCGACAACGACGAGAAGGTGGCCCGCAAGGCCAGCGCCCGCTACTGGGAGACCGAGGAGAGCGTGAACAGCCTGGCCGAGGAGCTGGGGATCTCCAAGGGTCGGCTCTACGATCTCCTCCGGCCACTCCCCATCGAGGAGGAGGCCTGCCCCCGGTGTGGCGGCAGTCCTCCGGTCCACCCGAACCGGACGGCCCGGGACCGAGGCCAGGTGAGCTGTCTGCACTGCGGGTGGGAAGGGGAGTTGGCCGATCTGGTCCCGGACGGGAGCGGGGAAGGGGCTCCCCACGGGCCACCCCCCCCGGCCGTCCATCGCGGGGGCAGCCGGGAGCCGGCTCCCCTTTCGGCTGTGGCAGGCAGCGCCCTCATCGGGCTGGCCGCCGGCCTGATCCTGGGACGCTACCTGGGGCGGTGAGGAGCGGACCATGGGATGGCGTCAGACCCGGGATCCTTCCCCAGACCATCTTCTCCCAGGCCCTCTCCAGTGAGCCCGTCAGGGGCGAGCCCCACGCCACCGTACAAGGAGGTCCGGGACCGGATCACACCCCACGCCTTCGGCCTGGACCCAACCCTCCTGGGCCTTCCCCTGGCCGGCCACCGGCGACGCATGGGAGCCATGCTGGTGGATATCATCCTGGTGGGACTGATCAGCAACGCCGGCGGTGTGGTCCTGGGGTTGTTGGCCGGCCTCCTCCTCCTGCGCATCGCCCTTCGCACTCGCCCGGACCAGACACCTTCTCTCACGCGGACGGCCTTCCAGGGCTCCATAGGATGCATGGGCGCCCTCATCCTCTTCATTCTGGTCCTCTCCATCTGGGGCAGCGCTCAGCGCTTCATGGGACCTCCTCCCCCGGAGCGGACCGAGCAGATCGTCCTCTCAAGCGGGCCTGAGCTGGCCGCCCTGATGCACGGGGCTCGGGAGATCGCAGCACTTCGGGCGGCCGAGTCACCGGACGAGGTGGAGGAGCGGACCGGTCAACTGGCCACGCGACTGGAGGAGATGGGGCTGGACGCCGACGAGGCCCGGGAGGTGGCGAGCCAGATCGCGGCAGAAATCCAGGGAGAAGGGGTTGGCACGGGTCGGGCCGGAAGAGGTCAGACGACCTCCGGAGAAGGGGGCGGGGAGGGTCGGCTCCGCCTCTGGGTCGTGGGGATTGCCGAGGACCTGGGGCTGGGGCTGGGCTGGGGCGCCCTCTACTTCACGGTCATGCTGACCTGGTGGAAGGGTCAGACCCCTGGCAAGCGACTTCTGGGCCTCCGGGTGGTCCGCCTCAATGGAAAGCCCATCACCTGGTGGTACGCGTTTGAGCGGTACGGTGGGTACGCTGCCGGTTTCGCCACCGGGCTCCTGGGTTTTGCTCAGGTGTACTGGGACGCCAATCGGCAGGCCACCCATGACAAGATCGCCGGCACGGTGGTGATCCGGGACGGGATGGCCCCCCTCCCCCTCCCGGATTCCACACCGACCGGCCCAGGGCCCCAGCCGCCTGCCATCCTGGATGGGAGCCCGGCAGCCAGCACCAAACCGACGCAGGACACCATCGCGACCGCGGACCCGACAGGAGGAGCGTGACTCCCCCCGACCACGTCACACCGGAAGAGGAAGGCATCCCCGACGACCAGACCCGTAGCGTGGAGGAGCGCTTCGCCCGGCGCATCGAGATGCGCGTCCCGGATCGCCACAACCCTCGACTTCGGAGGGTCATGGAGTGGGCCAACGCCAACGACGATCTGTACGCCGCCTGGATCGCCGCAAATGTGACGGCCATCGAGCGGCTGGGGATGACGGACCACGGTCCGGTCCACGTGAAGATCGTCACCAACATCGCGGTGCGCCTCCTGCGGCTTCTCATGGAGGGCGAAGTGGAGCCCTCCGTCTGCCGGACCTACGGCTTGGACCGGGAAGACGCAGAGGTGGTGGTGGCCCTGGCCGCCCTCCTCCACGACGTGGGGATGGCCATCCACCGGACGAACCACGAAGAATACTCCCTCTTCATGGCGGACCGGCTCCTTCGCACCCTTCCCCAGGACCTCTACCCGCCTCGGGTGGCCGCCATCCTCCGGACCGAGATCCTCCACGCCATCATCGGGCACCGGTCCGGCGGAGCGCCCCTGACGCTGGAGGCGGGGGTGGTCCGGGTGGCTGACGCCCTGGACATGGCGAAGGGTCGATCCCGGATCCCCTTCGAAGCCGGCTCGGTGAGCATCCACTCCGTCTCGGCCGCCGCCATCGAACAGGTGATCCTGGAGCCCGGCGAAGACAAGCCGGTCCGGATCTCCATCGAGATCAACAATTCCGCCGGCGTGTTTCAGTTGGATCAACTCCTTCGGCAGAAGATGCAGGGAAGCGGGCTGGATCCCTACCTGGAGTTCCGGGCCTTCCTGGCCGGCGAAGAGGAAAAACGCCTCTTCCGACAGTTCACCCTGTAGGACAGGACCGGCGACCCTTACATTGAGGATTCGTCCTCCGTCGTCAGGGAGCCTTCCAGGACCTGGCCGGTATGGAACAGAGGGAGTGGGGCCCTGAGCTCTGCTTTCCACTTCGAATCCAGTACCCATCTTCGGATCAGCGCCATGCGTGCCAAGTCTTTCCATCTGACCCTTCCCGCCCTCCTCCTGGCCTTTGCCGTGGCAGGCTGCGGCGACAACACGGCCTCGGGAGAGGCCGCCCCCTCTGCCGATCAGACGCCGCCCCAGGCGGCCCAGGGAGGGGAGGAATTCGACATCAGCGGCCTGGGATTCGACGAAGGTGACGTGGAAGATGCCGTCATCCAGGTGGTGGAGTTCAGCGACTTCGGGTGCGTGCACTGCGCCAACTTCCACATCGAATCCTATCCGGCACTCCACGAGGAGTTCGTGGCTACGGGGGAGGTGGCGTGGAAGTACATTCCCATCACCATCGCCGGCTTCCCCAACGCCACCGAGGCAGCCATTGCAGGTGAATGCGCCGGCGAGCAGGGACAGTTCCCGGTCATGCGGGACTGGCTCTACGAGACCCGGGAAGAGTGGATGGCAAGCAACGACCCGGAGGGGATCTTCATGGCCCAGGCCGGTGAGATGGGCTTGGACCAGGATGTCTTCGAAACCTGCCTGACGGAGGGTGAGGCCGCCCGGGCCCGGGTAGCCGAAGGGTCCCGGGTTGCCCGAGAGGTGGGCGTGCGCGGGACCCCCACCTTCGTAGTGCAGGGCTTTCCGGTGCAGGGCGCACCCCCCCTGGACCAGTTCCAGGAAGCGCTCCGGGGGATGATCCAGGAAGCTCGGAGCGGTGCCGGGGGCAACTGATCTCGCGGCTCGGAGGGTCTGCAGCCCGAACTGCGGACCGGGGCTGATGGGAAGGGGAACCCCGCCCGGCACGATTGGCCGGGGTCATGGAAGAGGGGGCCGACTCGTCATGGGTCTGGCCCTCTTTTTCGTCTCCGGGTGCGCCGGTCCGCTGCTCCTGGATGGGGGCCCGTGTCGGTTGATCCACGCCCCGGTCGCCCTTCCGGCAGAGGTGCCCGAAAGCAGTGGCGTGGTCCCGGCCTGGTTGGGAGAGGGGGAGAGCGAGGACCGGGGTTCCCGGACCTCCGAGGCTCCGCTCCTGGCCGCCTCCCCCTTCGAAGCTTCCTCCCCCACCGCCGAGGTGTACTGGACCCACAACGACTCAGGCTGGGACCCTGTCCTCTTCGGCGTGACCCATGGCGGTTCTCTCCAGGAGGTGGTCCGGGTGGTCGGGGCCGAGAACGTGGACTGGGAAGATCTGGCGGCCGGCCCCTGCACCCACGGCCGCTGCCTCGTCATCGCTGACACCGGGGACAACCTGGAGGAGCGGGAGCACCTGACGCTCTACCGAGTACCTGAGCCGCAGCCTGGCGACACCCTTTCCCGACCGGCCGAAGCCTTGGATCTGGCCCTCCCCCATGGCCCCCGGGATGTGGAAGCCCTCCTTCTCCTCCCCGATGACCACTTTCTCCTGGTGTCCAAAGGGCGGAGCCACCCCGTGGAGGTCTACCGGACCCCCGCCACCTGGCCCACCACCTGGGAAGGCGCTCCAGCATCGGAGTCCGACAAGCCGGCCTCGGCTCCCCTCCAACTGGAACGGGTCCAGCAGCTCACGTCCCGCCGGCCCCATCTCCCCCGGATGGTCACGGGCGGAGCCGTCGCGCCCGACGGCCGGTTGGCCGTCATCCGGAGCTACGAGGGTCTCCACTTCTATGAGATCAGGGTGGATGGACCCGAGCCCCTTCACCCGGTGGAAGGCGGCCGGGTGAATCTCCGGCCTCTCCGAGAGGCTCAGGGTGAGGCGGTGGCCTTCGTGCCTGGCAATCGGCTCGTGCTGACCAGCGAGGCCGGGCCGGGACAGGCGCTGGGCCAGATGTCCTTTCTGGAGTGCCGACTCCCGGGCTGGAGCTGGTAGGGAAG
>PWWP01000029.1 GCA_003562075.1 Gemmatimonadota bacterium | reverse complement strand
TTCAACAGGAGACCCCCCTCTACCGACCAGGAGCGGAGCGGAAGCGGAAAAGCGGAGCGTTGCGGCTGTCATCTAGCGAAACGCAGCCGACACCCCACCCAAAGGAGGTGATCGCATGCTTAACGCTTTCGTCGATTTTTGCTGTCAGGTTCTGTCGAGTGGACTGATTACCTGGTGACTTGGTAGAGGTTCGGTGGGGGGGGGACTGGATCCCATGAAAATCCATCCGATCCGTATTTACGTCGGGGTCATGGTGGCGATTGCTGCTATCCTGACGCTGCTTGCGGATTGGAGTCAGTTTGTGGCCCTTTCAGGGTCGTCGCTTGGTGGGTTTGTCCTACTCACTGGGTTGGCACTATTCTCAGAAATATCAGCCTTTTCTCACCGTATTGCTCGAGAATCAGGGAATTCTTCCCTGGTTTTCCTTCCCTTGGTGGCTTGCCTCCTCCTCTTCGGGCCTGCCGCTGCGGTTCTGTTTATCGCGGTTATTGCTGCGATTGCCGAGTTTCTGTTTCGAAAGAAGGATTTGCTGCGGGGCTTGTTCAATACAGCCCAGTATGTGATCGCAACGGCTTTGGGGGGATTTGCCTTTGCCTGGGCGGGTGGTGAGCCCTTTGCACTGTTGCCGGCAAGTTCGGCGTTTGATGTGCAAGCGCAGGCCTTGCCGGTTTTCGCATTTGGACTGCCCCTCTTTCTGACCAACCATTTCGCCGTGGCCGTTGCGATCGCGGTTGCCCACGAGCGGTCGATTCGGGAGGTATTGCTTCGGACTTTCGGGAAGTCGGGGATTGCCCTGCTTCACGATGTGGTAGTCTTGCCCGTGGCGATCGCGGTGGCCTACCTCTATGCGGAGATGGGGTGGTTCGGGTTGGTTGTCGCTATCGTGCCCTTCGGCCTCATCCGCTATGTCTACCTCTCGAAATATCAACTAGAGCAAGCCAACCGCGATCTCCTGAGGGCCCTGATCAAGGCGATCGAAATCCGGGACCCTTACACTTCAGGTCACTCATTGAGGGTCCAACGACTCTCTGAGGCAATCGGGCAGCACCTGGGGCTTTCCGAGCGCCATATGACTGATCTCAGCGCGGCAGCTCTGGTTCATGACATTGGCAAAATAGAAGTGGTGTACGAAGAGATCATTCAAAAACCGGGGCCACTCTCTGAGAAGGAGATGGAGGTGATCAAGTCTCACGTCACCAGGGGCGTTGAGATTCTGACGTCATTATCCTCGGTGAGCCCCCGGATCATCCGTGGCGTGCGGCATCATCATGAAAGCTTTGACGGAACTGGATATCCAGACCGAATTTCAGGGAAGGAGATTCCGTTGGAAGGGAGGATCATCAAGCTGGCAGATGCGATTGATGCGATGTTGTCTGACCGTCCCTATCGGAAAGCGCTGGGGACCGACGCAGTTCACACCGAACTGGCACGGTGCGCGGGGACGGACTTCGATCCTGACCTCGTCCGGCTCATTGTGGAGCATGATCTTGTTGGACAACACAGGAAGACTATGGAACTCGAAAGGGCGCTTGGGCCACGTGATGTAATGAAGGAAGATGTGAATACGTTCGTGATTTCACGAAACTGACCTGAGCCTCCGTTCCAGAACCCAGACAAGGTCAGACAGGTTGAGGTCGCGTGCGAGCTTCAAAGCAGCGAACCGGACATTCCTAGCCTTCTCGTCCGCTCCGTTCCGATCGAAGAGTTGTGCCAAGATCTCTCGCACGCGGAGTTGGTGTAACACCGACAGCCGCTCAGGCTGGAGAATGCGCTGCTCTAAGTAACCGAGGGAGTCTTCGCGCCGGCCGTGTCGCCAGTGCCACAAGGCCTCGAACTGAACTTGGTGGTAATGTTGAGGACCTGCATTGTCAGACCACTCTGCCAGCTCGGCTTGCACCTTAGCGGCAGCGCGAAGCCGCCCTTCCTCAAGGGCAAGTAGTCCATGGAGCGCAGCGATGGCGATCCGTGCGGAGGATGAGGGAAGCGGGCCCAGGTCTCTTTCTGCGAGGCTCAGCCGCCTACGGGCGACCGCTGCCTCTCTTTGATTGTATGCGGTGGTGGCTAGATTCAGCTGAATTAATCCCCTGGTAGATGCAGATCCACCAGTCTCGAAGCTCTTCAGCAGATCTTCAAGGGCGGCGTCAGCCAAGTCGTGCTGCCCGATGTCGGACCACCAAACCGCCCGATTCATCTGAGCGAGAGCAGATAGCCTCGGGTCTCCCCCCGATCGTACAAGCCTGGCGATCTTCTTCTCCGTTTCTTGCCCAATCCTGCTTTCTATCCTCCCAAGATGGATCAAGGCAAGCAACTGCATATTGTGAGCTTGGAGCTGGATCACCCTGGAATCCGTCTGCTCCGCGGCGGCCACTGCCTTCTGGGCCTTCCGAAGGCCCTGTTCCTTCTCACCATAGGGGGTGCGCAGAGCCTGCAGGGCGTTGAGCTTCGCGATGGCACGTAGATCTTGGCCGGACTTGCCCAAATGTTGCTCGGCTTCCTCAAAGAGCCGATGGACCTCCCTAGTCCGAAAGCTTGAGTCCTCTACTCTCATTTCAAACTCAAGGGCGGAGGCAGCAGCAGTCATCCATCCATGTGCCACAGCTTTGCGGCGAAGCAGGCGGAGTTGGAACGAGAACTCTTCGGTATCTTGGGGTTGTGAGAGGAAGGTGGAGCGGAGGGTTTCAAGTTTGGCTCGAGTCGCCGACCTGATCTGTCCCTGAAGCCGAAACTGACTCTCAGCACGCTGGAAGTGCCGTCGGGCTCGATCGCGATCTCCCATCTGATTACAAATCGTCCCTAATGCCATCGAAATTTCGGGATCCCGAAAATCTGAGGTCTGGGCGAGCCGACGCAGGATGTACCGTGCTGCCCCGGTTTCGGAGTCAGAAAGTGGCTCCCTGCTTGCTTCTAGGACCAAGCTACGCGCCTTTCCTGTGTCGCCAGACACCAAGTGATGCTCTGCCGATCTCAAGAGCAAACCGTGAGCAGCTTCGGGATTTGTTGGTGAGGCCTCGCCTGCGGTCTTAAGCAACTCTCCAACCAATCTCTTCCGGGTTGGAGCAGGTGTATGGTCCCTGATTGCCCTTTGAAGGAAACTGCTCTTGACGGAGATTCCCCCTGGCGAGCTTGTGAGATACTGGGTGCGGTTCAGCCTTGATAGGGCGGCTGTGAAATCATCGAGTTGTAGTCGTGACAGTGCGAGTAGAACATCGTGGGTAAGCGGAATTGGAGAGTGCGCCAAGACCTCTAGCAATGCACATTCGGCACGGGTCATTCGTGATAGGTCATGGCTGAGCGCCCTGCGAGCGTGGGCAAATGCCTGATCGATGGACGCATCTTCTCCTGTTGGATGTCCTTCCAATAGCCTGGTGAGGACACCTGGAAGGCCGCGTGAAATGAGCTGGTACTCATGGCCAAGCGAGTTCCGACGGAGGTTGGGATCAATCTTATCAATGAGATCCCAGATCTGGTCTTGGCCGAGCCGGGCGACTTCGAGAACCGAATGTTCCGCGCCGTCAGATAGCCGCAACTGACTCAACCAAGAGGGCGATGCTGTACCGAGCGTCCCCAACACCGTGAACCCGCCTCCAGTCCAGCGGCTGGTGATGTACTGCAGAACGGCAGCGGTGGAGGGATCCGCTTCGTCCAGGTCGTCCAGGAAGAGGAGCACGGAGCGCCGTCGAGACATCTCCAGGAAGAGTTGGCGGAAGGCTTCGCAGATGGGCCGGGGAACCCTTCCTTCTTCGTAGACCGAGAGGTCCAGGGACGCCTGGGGTGCCGGGCCCAGCTCCGGGGCAAGCTTGAGAATGAGGTTCCGCCAGGTCGGAGGAAGGTCGGCCACCACCTCCAGCGGTGCCCCCTGGCCGATGGCGGTGAGGAGGGGGGCCAGAGGAATGCCCCGCTCGCCTCGGCGGCAGTCCGCACGGAGGAGTGTCCAGGCCCCGGCCGGGGCTGCCTGGAGAGCTTCGTTGGCCAAGCGAGTCTTGCCGACCCCCGATTCCCCTGTGATGAGGATGAGGCGGAATGCCTGGGGCGGAGGGCTCTCCAGGACAGCGGCCAACTCAGCCATCTCCTCTTCCCGTCCGACGAATGGCGGGCGGCCCGTGGGGGCAGATGCAAGCAACGCCTGTTTGCTTCTGGCCAGAGCCGGCAAGCTTTTCAGAAGGTGCTGGGTCTCCGGTTCGGGGGCCCAACCTTCTGCTTGGCTTTGGACCCGTTCCCGGAAGCTCCGATACTCGGCCCGTGCCTCCTCTACCCGGCCTTCATGAGCCAGCGCCTGGAGGAAGCGCCGGAGGAGCGCTTCGTCCTCCGGGTCCATCCGGAGCAGGGCGTCAGCCAACTCCCGGGTACGTTCCCAGGCGCCCCTCTGTCGCGCCATGCTCCAGCATTGAGCCAGCTGTTTCCTGAGCCTCCTGCGGATGCGCAGGTTCTCTTCTCGGATCCAGTTCTCGGTGGTGGCCGAGAGCTCTCGCTGGACCTGAGACAGGAAGCCGGCTCGAACCATCTGGACTGCCCGGACGGCCTGGCCCTCGGCAACCAGCCGAGTGAGCTCCTCCAGGTCCGTGTCCAGCACGGACGGATCCAGGGCGATCTTCCCCTCCTCCGAATGGAGGGGTGCCTCCATCGCCAGGATGTCTTCCAGGTGACGGTTCAAGCTGTGCAGGCGCTTTCTCCGGGAGCGCCGGGTCCCCGCAGGCCAGATCAACTGAGTGAGCTGGCTCTCGCCCATGCCGTCGGGGCCTCGGGCGGCCAGGATCCCCAGGAAAAGCCCGACCAACCCGCCCAGGCTTCGGGACTGTCCGTGAAGGAAGAGTCGAGGGCCTCCCAGGGTTTTCAATCGCAAGGGTCGGGTCCGGGTGTGGGTGGCGTGGTCCACTGGGCTGAAAGCGCTATGGGCGACCGGAAGAAAACAAGGAGGTGTATCCCGAATGTTTCCAGGCAATATTCGGGGGCGGCCAGCGTGCCGCAATGGCAGGGTCGGGGAAACGGGACGTCCCATTCAATTGACGTGTCGCTCCGCTCGAGGGTGTCGACCCGCCCCCCCGAACCCTGCTCCGGCCCCGCTTTCGTCGACGGGGTCTGTTCATGCGCTGGCCTTGCGTTCTTCGGTGGGCTCCGTAGCCGGGTCGCCA
>PWWP01000246.1 GCA_003562075.1 Gemmatimonadota bacterium | reverse complement strand
CCACGTGGATGGCTTCCACTGGGCAGACTTCCTGGCACATTCCGCAGAAAATGCAGCGGAACTCGTCGATCTCGTAGACGATGGGATACCGGTTACCCTGGTCGTCCTCGCCACCCACCAGACGGATGCAGTTGGCCGGGCAAACCGTGGGGCACAGGCCGCAGGCCACGCACTTGGGGCGACCGTCGGCGTGGACCTCCATCCGATGCGTTCCCCGCCAACGAGGTGACAGGGGCGGCTGCTCCTCCGGATACTGGCGCGTCACCTTGTTCGGGTTGACCAGGTGCTTGAAGGTGAGGGCCATCCCCTTCAGGGTGGCACGAATGTATGACGTCTGCCCGGAATCCGGGCGACGCATGACCTTCACTGTGGCTGCCATCTCGCTAGCCTCCGCGATTCATTCTTGAGAACCTGGGAATCGGAGCGGGCCCATCATCGCCCCACTGTCGTGCCCGTCGTCGGTTCAATGGGCGTCCGGTTGACCTGCCTGACCGGAGAACGGACCTCACGATCCGTACCGGTTACCGCTGATCCCGAAATCAGTCGGTCGCTGTCTACGAAGAAGACGAAGATGACCGTGGCCAGTCCACTCACCGCCGTCAGGACGGCTCCGAAGAGGAAGCCTTCCACCCCGATCTGGTCAAGGACGAGGATCGTCGCGGCCACGACCATGACATAGATGAGGGCGGTGGGGAGCATGACCTTCCACCCCAGATGCATGACCTGATCATATCGGAAGCGAGGAAGGGTCCAACGGACCCACATGAAGACCAGGACGAAGAACCCGGTCTTCACCGCAAAGGCTGCCAGCGTCATGAGTGTCTTCCACCAGGCCGAGTTGGCGGCCATTGGTTCGCCTGCAGCAGTGAAGCCCGAGATCAGCATCCCCTCATACCAGAACATGTGATCGCCGGACCAGAAGGGAATGCTCCAACCGCCCAGGAAAAGAGTGGCCATGAGGGCCGAGGCGGTCAGAATATGGCCAAACTCGGCAATCATGAACATTGAGAACTTCATGGACGAGTACTCAGTGTGGTATCCGGTCACCAGCTCCGATTCGGCCTCGGGAAGGTCGAAGGGAAGTCGATTCGTCTCGGCGAAGGCCGACACCACAAAGAGGATGAAGGCCAACGAGAGGGGCAGAAGATACCAGAAGCCCAGCTGCTGCTGCTGCCAGACGATCTCGGTCAGCGTGACATTCCCGGCTAGCATGAGCACTGGAATGATGGAGAGCCCAAGTGCCACCTCGTAACTCACCATTTGCGAGGCGGCTCGGAGTCCACCCAGGAATGCATACTTGTTGTTCGACGCCCAGCCGGCCAGGAAAAGGCCGTATACCCCCAGGGAAGCCATGGCCAGGATGAAGAGGATCCCGATGGGAATGTCGGCGATCACCATCCCCACCGTGCCCCACGGAGTCTCGATAGGGGCGGCGAAGGGAATGACGGCAAAGGTGACCAGGGCCGGAACGAGGGCCAGAGCCGGCGCCAACACGAAGAAGAAGCGATTCGCCGTAGCCGGCATCGTCTCCTCCTTCAGGATGTTCTTGATCCCATCCGCCGCCGGCTGGAGAATCCCGAAGGGCCCAACTCGGTTGGGACCCAGTCGGTCCTGAATGAAACCGGCCACTCGCCGCTCTACCAGCGTCATGAAGGCAATGACCCCCATGAGGCCCGAGAAGACCACAAGGATCTTGAGGGAGGAGGAGACGAGGAAGGCTGTGGGTGAAAGGTCGTTCATCCGAGCCGTCGATTCAGAGCGTCCACAGGAGGTCCCGGATCAGGTGGGGCGTAGGGCCGCCACAACCGGGACCGAAGAGTTCTGACAATTCCAGCCTCAGGAGCCGGGCAGAGCCACAGGCTCATTGATCACCGCCCCCCGGGAGCCGAGGTCGGCGTAGCTCAACCCCTGCAACTCAGGAGTCGTTCCGGCCGTGGCCACGAACGCGTCGGCGGCCACCGAAGGGATCTCCGTTCCCTCGATGCGGTTCAGCAGAGCTCCCAGAATCATCCAGGCCGGCCGAGCTGCCCCGGTCGCCTCCACCCCGGGCCAGAAGCGCTGGACCCTCCCCTCCACATTGATGAAGGTCCCTTCCTGTTCCGCGAAGGTGGTCATGGGGAGATGGAAGTCCGCCTGATGAGCCCCCGCCGTGGGATGAGCTCCAAGGTAGATGAAGAGGGATGACTGTGCGCCAAAGTCCTCGCCCAGATCGGTCAACTCGTCTCCCAGGACAATGAGTGTTCCGGTGTGGCCGGAAAGATCGTCCAATCCACCCTTCCCATCGTCGTCCCCGACCCTTTCCATGCCCTGGATTTCGGCGCCTCGGACGTTGGGTGCCAGGTCCCGACGCCGCGCCAACTTCTCAAACCCGGGAAGCGGGATCTCCTCGGCAGCCCGGGGAGACCGGAAGACCACGTCTCCTCCCCCCAGGGCATCCACCAGTCGACGAAGCGCCCCCAGGTCCTCAGTGGAAGCAAAGGGCGACGCTACGGCCTGGACCGGCCGGGCATCCTCCAACCGCTCAGACAACTCTTTCAGAACGGTCCCCCAGTCGGCAGGACGAACCTCGCCTCCAGACTTATAGGTCGGGATCTCCAGGCGATCCTCCCGATTCATCCACTCATAGCGATGTCGACCATAGTCGCACATCCAGAACTCGTTCACCTCGTGGTTGGCCCGAGGCTTCAACCGCTGGATCCGGTTGTCCCGAACATGCAGATCGATGTTGCAACCCTGGGAGCAGTTGGGGCAGATGCTTGGAGTGTGATCCAGATCCCAGGCCCGGGCCTTGTGGAGGAAGTCCTTGGACACCAGCGCGCCGACGGGACAGATGTCCACCACATTCCCGGCATAAGGGGATCCTGCCAACCCCTCTTCGAAAAAGGTGTCGATGACCGACCGATTCCCTCGTTCCACAACCGTGAGCCGAGGGTCCTGAGCCTTCTCGTTCATGAAGCGAACGCAACGGGTACACATGACGCACCGGTCCCCGTAGAAAAGGACGTCGCCGCCAAAGTCGTCCCGGCCGAAGACTCGTTTCGGCTCCCGACTCCGTCCGTGCTTCCTCCCTTCAGCATGCACATAGTCCTGGAGCTTGCACTCCCCGGACTGGTCGCATATGGGACAATCCAGAGGGTGGTTGGCCAGATAGAACTCCAGAACCCCCTGCCGCATGGCTGTGGCTTTCTGGCTCTCTGTATGGACCACCTGGCCGTCCTGGGCCGCTGTAACGCAGGAGGGCTGTAACTTGGGAGCCCCTTCCACCTCCACCAGACAGAGCCGGCACTGGGCCGGCGCCGAAAGGCCTGGGTGGTAGCAGTAGTGGGGAACCCGATTGCCCATGACTTCGGCAGCCTGAAGAAGGGTCGTTCCCTTGGGAACGGTGACCTCCTGGCCATCGATGGTCAGGGTGATGGTCTCCTGCGGTGTCTTGGTATCTGCCATATCCCTTGCTCCGGGTGAGTGGTGGGCGTCGCCTGGGTCAGGCGGCCCCTACCTTCTCTCCACGGCGGATGAGTGCGAGGTAGTCGTCCCGGAATTTCTCGATGGAGGAAGCCACGGGTGCGGCAGCCGAGTCCGAGAGGACACAGATGGTGGTCCCTGTCATCTGTTCTCCAAGCTCCAGGAGGGTGTCCAGATCCTCCTCCGTGCCTCGCCCGTTCTCGATCCGGACCAGGATCCGGGAGAGCCACTGGGTACCTTCCCGGCAAGGCGTGCACTGCCCGCAGGACTCATGAGCATAGAAGTCCACCATGCGCCGCACCTGCTTAACGATATTGGTGGTGTCATCCATGATGATCACGGAAGCACAACCCAACATGGAGCCGGCCTCCACCACCCCCTCATAGTCAAGCGTGCAGGATTCGCACTCCTGGGCTGATAGGATGGGAACGGAAGAACCTCCCGGGATGACGGCCTTCAGCGATCGTCCATCCTGGAATCCCCCACAGACGTCGTAGATGAGTTCATCCATGGGGAAGCCGAGAGGGAGCTCGTAGTTGCCGGGCCGCCGGACGTGGCCACTGACGCAGAAGAGCTTGGTGCCAGAGCTCTTCTCGGTGCCCCATTGCCGGTACCACTCTCCCCCGTTCGTGATGATGTGGGGCACAGCGCAGAGGGTTTCCACATTGTTGATCGTGGTAGGCTGCCCGAAAGCTCCCACCGCCGCCGGGAAGGGCGGCTTGATGCGAGGAAGGCCCCGTCGACCTTCCAGAGAGTTCATCAGCGCGGTTTCCTCGCCACAGATATAGGCGCCGGCCCCGGCGAAGACAGTCACATCGATGGAGTGACCGCTTCCCAGGATGTCTTTCCCGATGTAGCCGGCTTCGTAGGCCTCTTCAACGGCCCGCGCCAGAATCTGGGTCGTCTCGAAGAACTCCCCGCGACAATAGATGTACACATGGTCGGCCTGGATGGCGTAGGCCCCGATCAGACATCCTTCGATGACCTGGTGGGGTGTCCAGCGGAGCAGCTCCCTATCCTTGAAGGTACCGGGCTCCGACTCGTCGGCGTTGCAGCAGAGGTAATGGGGCCCCTTCTTCTCCTTCGGCATGAACGACCACTTCACGCCGGTGGGAAACCCAGCACCTCCACGTCCACGAAGTCCGGAACTCTTCACCTCTTCGATGACCTGGGTCCGCTCCATCTTCAAGGCCTTGGCCAGGGCCTCATATCCACCCAGGGCCTTCCAACCTTCCAGTGTTCGAGTCGTCGGATCACCCCATCCCCGACTCAGGACCCGAACTTCTTTCTCATGCGTGTACGGGTACGCCATGCTCAGGCCACCTCCTGCCGGAGGCGATCCAGCACCGCCGGCACGTCATCGGGCGAGATGTTTTCGAAATAGCGGGAGTTGATCTGGACGGCGGTGGGTGTGCCACAAGCCGCCAGGCACTCCACCTCCATAACCGTGAAGAGACCATCGTCCGAGGTCTCTCCCAACTCGGTTCCGGCATGCTCCAGGAAGGCTGCCAGGACCTCATCTCCTCCACAGAGATTGCACGAGATATTGGTGCAGACCTGGATGAGAAAGCGACCCACCGGCCGCTTGTTGTACATGGTGTAGAAGGTGGCCACGCCGCGCACATAGGCGTCGGCGAGTCCCAGGATGGCAGCCACTTCCTTCATGGACTCCTGGGAGACGTGCCCCCGGAGCTCCTGAGCCATATTGAGGGCCGGGAGGAGAGCTGCTTGAGCCGTGGGATACCGGGAGCGAATCTTCTCCAGGCGCTCCTTGAAGGGCCCTTCAAAGAGAGGGGCGTCCGGATCCCTGTCCTTCAGCATATAGGGGTAGGTGGAGGCCCCGCCGGGGTGTCCTCCATCCAGAGGCCGAACTCCCACGTAATCGTCGCCTCGGACCTGGGATTCGGTAAGGTCGAATTCTCCCGTATTCCCGGCCCACCCGGGGTTCCGGAAGGGGACGTCATCCCGGCTCGAGGACTTCTCGGCTGAATCGCTCATCGATCAATCTCTCCTAGAACGATGTCCAGACTGGCGTTCACCATGATGACATCGGCCAGGAGGCCTCCCTCCACCAGCTTGGGAATTGCGGAAAGGTTCACAAAGGACGGGGGGCGGACCCTCCACCGCACAGGTTTGGACCCACCATCACTCACCACGTACATCCCCAGCTCGCCCTTCGAGCCTTCCACTGAGAAGTGGGATTCACCCGGAGGAGCCTTCACTCCTTCCATCACCAGCTTGAAGTGATGGATCATGGACTCCATGTCATTCATGAGGTCCGTCTTGCTGGGGAGGATTACTCGGGGATCATCCACGTTCATGGGTCCATCGGGAAGGCGATCCAGAGCCTGGTGCACGAGCCGGCAGCTCTGCCGCATCTCTTCGATCCGGACCATGTACCGGTCGTAGCAATCCCCATGCTCTCCGATGGGGACTTCAAACTCGTAGGTTTCGTAGTCGTAGTAAGGCCGATCCTTCCGCACATCATAGGGTACGCCGGTGGCTCTCAGGTTCGGCCCCGACATGCCGGAGTTGATCGCCTCCTCAGCACTGATGACCCCTACGCCCTGGGTGCGGCCGATATGGATGGCATTGTGTGAGAGCAGAGACTCGATCTCATCCAGCGTCCGGGGCAGTTCATTCACAAACTCCCGGACCCCTTCGGCCCACCCCTCGGGCATGTCCGCCATCATCCCACCGATACGGGTGGCCGACGTGGTGATCCGGGCACCCGTGTAGGCCTCGTGCAGCGTGTAGACCTTCTCACGCTGCTGGAAGGCGTAGAGGAAGGGGGTGAAGGCCCCTACGTCGATAGCCCACGTCCCGAGCCAGAGGAGGTGGGAGAAGATTCGATCCAACTCCATCATGATGACCCGTGTGACCTTACAGCGCTCGGTCACCTCGATTCCCATCATCTTCTCTACCGCCATGGCATAGGCGCAGTTGTAGATGAGGGGAGCCAGGTAGTCCATCCGATCCGTCAGGGGGATGACCTGGTTCCAGGTCCTGTATTCCCCCAGCTTCTCGAAGGAGGAGTGGAGATATCCGATGTGTGGGACACAGCGGACCACCGTCTCCCCATCCAACTCCAGGACGAGCCGCAGGACGCCGTGGGTGGCCGGGTGCTGGGGGCCCACATTGATGAGCATCTTCTCGGATTGGAGCTCAGGCTCCGTCAGGTCCACAGGAGGAAGAACCCCCTGGGCTGGACGGAAATCCATCCCCATCTCGGGTGTGCGGCTCACCTGGAATTCGACGGTCTTCTTGGACATGAGTCCTCAGGGTCGGACCGGTCTCCATCCCCGAAAAGGGGACGGTGGGACCGGTCAGGCGCGTTCGTCTTCGTGGTCGTCCGATGCACCGGTTGAATCGGTCGTCATCGGATCCTCGACAGGTACCGGCTCTCCTCCCATCTCCTGCCACCCGACCCGCTGAAAATCCCGACCCGCTCCGAAGTCGGAGGGGATGTAGTAATCCTCGGGCGCCTGGGCCAGGGCCCGGCGGGTCTGCTCGGCTCGAGAGAAGCGACCGCGGAGCGGAAAGTCCTTCCGAAGCGGGTGTCCTTCGGCATAGACCTCCGGCATGAGGATCCGTCGAAGATCGGGATGGTTTCGGAAATGGATGCCGAAGAGGTCATAGACCTCCCGTTCCAGCCAGTTGGCATTGGCCCAGAGGGGAACCACCGAGTCCACCTCCAGCTCGTCCAGGGGCAACTCAGCCTTCACCCGGAGGGTTCGCCGGAGCGGGATGGAGTACAGCTGGTAGACGACCTGGAGAGGCCTCCCTGAGCCGTAGTCCACTGCCGTCACATCCGAAAGATAATTGTAGAGCTGGTCCGGATCTTCTTTCAGCCACTGGAGAATCTCGAAGACCCTGTCCGGTTCGACGAAGACCACGTGCTCGTCTCCGGCCACCACTTCGTGACGTAGGACGGCTTCGTCGAAGCGACCCTGGAGCTCCACCACGCTGGGGTGAGCCTTGTCGAGA
The DNA here is from genome assembly GCA_003562075.1 of Gemmatimonadota bacterium. Lineage (GTDB taxonomy): Bacteria > Gemmatimonadota > Gemmatimonadetes > Longimicrobiales > Gaopeijiaceae > PWLA01. The sequence goes on along the minus strand of PWWP01000246.1, from coordinate 41,121 downwards.
CCCTCCAGGGAAGCCGGAGTCCCGGCCTTTCCTGCCTCCGGAGATGGCTCGGCCTCGGAAGGCACTCCAGCATAGCCAGCGCCGCCTTCACTCGTCATGCCATCCTCCCTCGAGAGCCCACGGATTTCGGCCCAAAGCCAGTGCGCCCATCACGGCAACCGGTCGTCGGGGCGTGCCTGGGGCACACCGGGAACGAGGCCGCTGGGCCGATTCTGGATCGTAGAGTTCCCAAAGGGCCCGGAGAGTGCCGCCACATCCTGGGCGTTGGCTGTAGGCCGGCCCACGGCATCCGGATCTTCGGCCCGATGCTCGGCGTGCCGGGCCAAGCTCTCTCCTCGGATTTTTTCCTGAACCATGATGAGGCCGTAGATGAGAGCCTCAGGTCGCGGAGGACATCCGGGAACGTAGACATCCACCGGGACGATGGTGTCGATCCCCTGGACCATGGAGTAGGCATCGAAGACCCCGCCGGACGAGGCGCAGGCCCCCATTGACACGCACCACTTGGGCTGGGGCATCTGATCCCAGATTCGCCGGAGCACCGGAGCCAACTTGTATGGGACCCGACCGGCACAGATCAGAACGTCCGCCTGTCTGGGAGAAAAGGACATTCGCTCCATCCCGAAGCGAGCCAGGTCGTGGGTGGATGCGGCTGAAGCCATCATCTCAATGGCGCAGCACGCCGTACCGAAGGGCATGGGCCAGAGAGAATTCCGGCGGGCCCAGTTGACGACGAAGTCCACCTTCGTCGTGAGAAACGTCGGGGTGCCCTGCCCAAAGATCCCTCCCGGCAGACCACTTCCCGTCTTTCCGCTCGCCTCACTCATTCCCAATCCAACCCTCCTTTCCGCCACTCGTAGACAAGGCCCACCACCAGGATCACGATGAAGATGGAAACGGCAATGAAGCCTTCCCAGCCCAGGGTCCGCATCTCCACGGCCCATGGGATGAGGAAGATCGCCTCCAGATCAAAGATGATGAAGCTGATGGCGACCATGTAGAACTTCACGGAAAACCGGGCCCGGGTGTCACCCAGGGGAACCATCCCCGACTCGTAGGGCATGTCCTTCTCAGTCGTTGCCCGTCGGGGATTCAAGATATGCGTCGCGGCCAGGATCCCCGCGGCGTTGACCAAGGAGACTCCGAGGAGAATCAGGACCGGAATATAGCTTTCCGTCATGGACCGGAGAGGCAGAGATAGTTTGTGAAAAACTTCACGTTGTCAGCACTCGAATGTACCCGAAGCCGCAGAGGGGTGTCAACCCGAATTCCCCCCTCGTCCCAGCCCTTTTCGGGACCTGCGAAACAGGGTCGACGCCCCCTTGTCCAGGGACCCCACTTCCTCCTATACTCACCCCGTTTCCGGCCTGTGGATCCAACGGGCCTCGCCGGACCTTCCAAACCTCGAACTATCCCACTCCGGAATGACGATTCGCAGCGACCGCTGGATCCGTAGAATGAGCCAGGAAGAGGGCATGATCGAGCCTTTTGAGGGCGAGCAGGTCCGATCGGGAACGATCTCCTATGGGGTCTCTTCCTTCGGATATGACATCCGAGTGGCCCCCGAGTTCAAGGTCTTCACCAACGTGCACAATGTGGTGGTGGACCCCAAACAGTTCGACGATCGTTCCTTCGTGGATGTCCGGACCGACTCCTGCATCATCCCACCCAACTCCTTCGCCCTGGCTCGGACCGTGGAATACTTCCGGATCCCTCGGGACACCCTGGTTCTCTGCGTGGGCAAGAGCACGTACGCACGATGCGGAATCATCGTGAACGTCACACCATTGGAGCCAACCTGGGAGGGGTTCCTGACCCTGGAAATCTCCAATACCACCCCCCTTCCCGCACGAATCTACGCCAATGAGGGAATCGCCCAGCTGCTCTTCTTCCAAAGCGACGAGGAGCCGGACGTGGCCTACGCCGACCGGGGCGGAAAGTACCAGAACCAGAAAGGTGTGACCCTCCCGCGACTCTGAGCTCTGGTCGGGCTTTCCACTCAGCCGCGGTGGGGGCGACACACATCGAAGGCCCGGCTCGGTCCTCCCTCGCCAGGGACGCCGAGCCGGGCCTTGGTCGTGCACGACCCTGGCGCGCGGCACCACCCCACCTCCCGGTCAGACTTCTAGAATTCTGTCAGGATCTCCACCAGCTCGACCCTGAAGACGAGCCACTGGTCGCCTCCGTATGCCAGGTGGGGGGGAACCAGAAGCAGCCGCTTCCCTCCCGGCCCCATCCCCAGAACGCCTTCCCGGAATCCGTAGATCAGCGTCTGCTCCCCTGGCACGAACCGGATCGGTTCCGTGTCATGAGAGCTCTCGATGAACGTTCCATCCGGAAGCCAGAGGGTGTAATCCACCAGGACCTCGGATGATTCCCCGACAATGGGATCTTCGTCTCCCGGCTCCTCGTCCCGGACCCACAAGCCGGAGGCGTATTCATCCATGAGGTCCAGGTCGATCTCGAAGATCTCCGCCCAGTCCACTTCATGAACGGTAGGGGCTGGATCGGGCGCGGTGATCTCCTCATCCATGCATCCCACCAGGATCGGGAGGAGAAGGATGGCCCATCCACCAGCCATCCAGCGAACTGCTGCCTGCGATCCTCTGATCCGTCTTGGCCTCTGCATTCGTTCCTGCCTCAAATTGGGAAGCTCGCCCAGAGCCGCAAGACCCCGACGCGGCGGCCGCTCCTGTTCTTCAACAGCCTTCTAACGCTCGTGAACAATCCGACCATCTACGATGGTGTAGTCCACCAGAACATGCTGGAGCTCCTCAGCCGGCACCTCCAGGGGATTCCGATCCAGAACCACCAGATCGGCCAGCAGTCCAGTGGCGACCCGTCCCTTCACATCCTCTTTTCCTTCGGCCCACGCATTGTTCACGGTATAGGCCCTGAGGGCGGTCTCGGCATCGATGCGCTCCTCGGGAACCCAGCCCCCTTCCGGCTCACCTTCCTGGGTCTGCCGGGTGACTGCGGCATACATCCCCATGAGGGGGTTGGCCGTGTACCAGGAGGCGTTGGTGCCAGGCCAATCACTTCCGAAGGAGAGGACTACCCCTGCTTCGTCCATGGTGTTGAAGGCGTAGGTCCAGCGGATCCGCTCCGGACCGATCCGCTCCTCCATCCAGCGCATGTCGTCGATGGCATGGTACGGCTGGACTTCGGCGATGACGCCCATCTCGGCCATCCGCTCCGCGGTCTCCGGACCCCGAAGGTGCTGGGCATGGATCACCCGGAAACGCCGGTCGTCTCGAGGTCCATTCGCCTCCTCCACCTGCTCGAACATGGTGAGGAGTGTATCGATGGCGTGATCTCCGATGGCGTGGACCTGGGGCCAGTACCCTTCCCGATCAGCCTCGATCATGAGGCGCTCCAGGTTCCCCTCCGGATACATGATATCCCGCCAGATCCCGAACCCTCCCGTGTGGTCGAAGGGCTCGTAGAACATGGCGGTAGAGTTACCCATGATCCCATCGACCCACGCCTTGAACCCGCCCAGAACGATGAACTCCGAGCCGAAGTTCCGAGGGAGGCCCAGGGCGGCCTGGTGTTCGTATCGATCCAGGGAGGGCCGGGCGTAGATCCGTGTCGTCAGCTCCCCCTCCTCCAGAAGAGCGTGGTAGACGGGAAACATGGCAGGAGGAGTGTTGTCGTGGATGGTGGTGACCCCAAACTGGGCCAGATCGGCCAGAGCCATCCGGGCCTCGTCCAACTGCTGTTCGAAGGGCTTGTCAGGGATTACGTCGCGGACCCTCCCTGCAGCCTCGGGGCTCAGGCGGCCGGTGGGCTGACCATCAACGCACTCCACACCCGACCAGGAGCAATCCACAGCGGCAGCCTCCAGGGCCAGCCCGTTGGCCAGGAAGGCCGATCGGTCCCAACGATTCAGGAGTACCGGGTGATCGGGGGTGATATCGTCGATCATGGACCGGTCTGGGCTGAAGGGCTCGAAGGTCTCCCTCTCCTGAGCCCCAGCCTCCCCCATCTCCCATTCTTCGTAGGCCCCCCAGTCTCCACCGGTGATCCAGGCGTCTGAAGGCAGGCGGTCGGCAGCCTCCTGAACCCGCTGCCGGAGAGCGTCCTCACTTGCCACGTCCAGGAGATTCGCACCCAGGAGGAGGGCCCCGGCCGAATTGAAGTGGGTGTGGTTGTCGATGAACCCAGGGCCAACAAACCGTCCCTGAAGCTCGATGACGTGGGTCCCTCCTCCCTCGTATCGGGCGATCTCGGCCTCCGTCCCGACGGCCACGATCCGGTTCCCCGAAACCGCGACGGCCTCCGCCCAGGAAGCACTCTCGTCACCGGTCCACACCTGGCCACCGGTAAGAATAAGGTCAGCCCCACCCCCACCAGGGGCTTCACACCCCACCAGCAGGAAGGGCACCAGGAGGGTAAGGGCCAACCCTCTCATCCAGGCCACCCCACCCATCCGTCCCGACCACCATTCGCTCTTGTGCAGGTACCCCGACACCTGTTCGACCATCTCCACACTCCAATACTGGATGTTCCTGAATGGGCAAGTCACTACACTTTCTCACTCGAAAAAGGATAATGTCGGTGGAGGGTGACTGGCCAGAAGCAGAAGACCAACGACCCCAGGATTGGATCTCCTGAAGGCCGCTGGTCTGAGTGGGTCTCCCCTTCCCCGCCACTCTGGATTGGCATGGGAACCCTGCCCGTCAGTCCTCCACCGTCAGCCCTGCCATGGTGGCTTTGAGCACATCCCTGTTCAGGCGGGCAATGTAGTCGACGCTGATCCCTTTGGGGCAGACTTCCTGACACGCGCCGTGATTCGTGCAATTCCCGAACCCTTCGGCGTCATGGACGGTGGCCATCCCTGCAGCCCGCTCCAGCCTCTCTGCCTGCCCCTGTGGGACGTAGGAGAGGTGGGCGACCTTGGCTGCGGTGAAGAGCATGGCCGAGGCGTTTGGGCACGCCGCCACGCAAGCGCCACAGCCGATGCAGGCTGCGGCATCGAAGGCCCGATCCGCATCGGACTTGGGAACGGGGATGGCATTGGCGTCCGGAGCGCTCCCGGTCCGAACCGAGATGTATCCCCCTGCCTCGATGATCCGGTCGAAGGCCGAGCGGTCCACCACCAGGTCTTTCATGACCGGGAATGACGAGGCCCGCCACGGCTCAACCCAGATCTCATCGCCGTCCTCGAAGGACCGCATGTGGAGCTGGCAGGCAGTGATGAGTTTTTCCGGACCATGGGCGATGCCGTTCACCATCATACCGCAAGAACCGCAGATCCCCTCCCTGCAGTCGTGTTCAAAGGCGATGGGTTCACCGCCGTCGGAGGTGATGCGCTCGTTCACCAGGTCCAACATGTCCAGGAAGGACATGGACGGGGAAACATCCTCCACCTCGTAGGTCTCGAATCCCCCGGAGGATCTGGGGCCGGTCTGTCTCCAGACGTGAAGTGTCAGCTTCATTACTTGTAGCTCCTCTGGGAGAGGGGCACGTGCTCGAAAGTAAGGGGCTCCTGGTGACGAGCGGGCTCTTCACCCACTCCTTTGAATTCCCAGATGGCTCCGTGGGAGAAGTTCTCGTCATCCCGTTTCGCCTCACCCTCCTCGGTGGTGTGCTCCTCCCGGTAATGGGCTCCGCACGACTCATCTCGAGTGAGGGCATCCCAGCACATGACTTCGGCGAATTCCAGGAAATCGGCAACCCGGCCAGCCTTTTCCAGAGATTGGTTCAGGTCATCCCCACTCCCTGGAACCCGGACATCTTTCCAGAAACGCTCCCGGAGTTCGGGGATCTTCTGAAGGGCTTCTTTCAACTCCGACTCACTCCGGGACATCCCGCAGTGATCCCACATGATGCGCCCCAACTCAATGTGGAAGGAATCCACACTTCGGCTCCCGTTCACCGCCAGAAGACGATCCTGGGTCTCCTTCACCTCCCGGACCGCATCCCGGGCCGCCGGGTGCTCCCCATCCACTCCGCCCCGGGGTGCGCCGGCCAGGTAGTTTCCGATGGTCAGGGGGATGATGAAGTAACCGTCGGCCAGGCCCTGCATGAGGGCTGAGGCCCCCAAGCGGTTGGCTCCGTGATCCGAGAAGTTGGCTTCCCCGATGGCGAAGAGGCCTGGAACCGTCGTCATGAGATCATAGTCCACCCAGAGCCCACCCATGGTATAGTGGGGGGCTGGATAGATCCGCATGGGAACCGCATACGGGTCCTCGCCGGTGATCTTCTCGTACATCTGGAAGAGGTTCCCGTATCGCTCCGAGACCGCCTCCTTCCCCAGCCGTTGAATGGCGTCCCGGAAATCCAGGTACACCCCATTCTTCATAGCTCCCACGCCGTGCCCTGCATCCACCATCTCCTTGGCCCGCCGAGAAGCGATGTCCCGGGGGGTCAGGTTCCCGAAGGAGGGATACAGGCGCTCCAGGTAGTAGTCCCGCTCCGAGTCGGGGATCTGGTGGGCCGGCCGGTCATCTCCCGGTCTCTTGGGAACCCAGATTCTTCCGTCGTTTCGGAGGGACTCACTCATGAGAGTGAGCTTGGACTGGTATTCCCCACTCTGGGGAATGCAGGTGGGATGGATCTGGGTGAAGCACGGGTTTGCGAACCCTGCACCCCGCTTCGTGGCCCGCCAGGTGGCGGTAACGTTGCACCCCTTGGCGTTGGTAGAGAGGAAGAAGACGTTGGAGTATCCACCTGTTCCCAGGACCACGGCATCGGCCATGTGGGCTTCGATCTTTCCCGTCACCAGGTGCCGGGTCACGATCCCCCGAGCCCGTCCTTCCACCACGATCACATCCAGCATCTCGTGCCGGTTGTACATCTTCACCGTTCCCTCGGCCACCTGTCGCTCCAACGCCTGATAGCACCCCAGGAGGAGCTGCTGTCCCGTCTGTCCCCGGGCGTAGAAGGTCCGAGAGACCTGGGCCCCTCCGAAGGAACGGTTGGCCAGGAGACCGCCGTATTCCCGGGCGAAGGGCACACCCTGAGCGACAGCCTGGTCGATGATGTTGACGGAGAGTTCAGCCAGCCGGTGGACGTTGGCCTCCCGGGACCGAAAGTCCCCTCCCTTCACCGTGTCATAGAAGAGCCGATGGATGGAGTCGCCATCGCCCTGGTAGTTCTTGGCGGCATTGATGCCCCCCTGGGCGGCGATGGAATGGGCCCGTCGGGGGGAGTCGTGGAAGGTGAAGCAGTGGACGTCGTATCCCAGCTCACCCATGGTCGCTGCGGCTGCGCCTCCAGCCAGCCCGGTCCCCACCACGATGACCTTGTGTTTTCTCTTGTTGGCAGGGTTCACCAGCTTCATCTCGAACTGGTGCTTTTCCCACTTCTTGTCGATCGGGCCGGACGGAATCTTCGCGTCGAGCTCCATACGGATCACTCCTCCAGGTTTACAGGTCCGGTGGGGCTCAGCCCAACGTGAGGATGCCGGCGAGAACGGCCAACGGTACGGAAACGTACCCGATGAACAATCCTACCGAGACGACGGCGGCCAGGGGTCGGCGGAGCTTCTGAACCTTGGCGTTCTGTGAGCCCAGGGTGGCGAATGCGCTCCAGATTCCGTGATACAGGTGTAGGCAGAGAGCACCCACTGCCACGATGTAGAACCCAGCAATCAGGGGGTTCTGGAATCCGATGACCAGGTTCTCGTAGACCCGACCATACTCGAAGTCGGGATGGACGGTGCCCGTCGTGAAGTGCAGGAGGTGATAGACCACGAAGGCAGCTACGATCACCCCACCCCATCGCATGGTCCGGGATGCGTACGAAAAGACCTGGGAGTCCTCTTTCTTGTATCGCTGGCTGCGGGCGCGCCGACTCTGGGACCAGAGCTGAACGGCCGCCAGAATGTGGATGCCTACAGCCACGAGAAGGACGATTCGAGCTCCCCAAAGGAGACCGTACTCCGGAAGAAGAGGGTACCCGAACTCACGAAGGAATTCCCCGTAGGTATCCAGGGGATGGGGTCCTGCTCCATCGGGGGATTGGAAGGCCTTGAGGTTTCCAAGCATATGCCCGACAACGAAACCGAAGAGGATGATCCCCGAGAGGGCCATCATGATCTTCTTTCCCACCGATGAACGGTAGAGGGTCATCACCCTGCGCATGAGCTCGGCTCCTTCCGGGGCGGACAGGCCCTCCTCCAGGATCCCCAGTCAGGGATTCCTGGAGGGGACATGGCCCCATTCGGTCCTTGGGTCGACGAGAGGCGAGAGGCTCGACAGCCTCCCAGGGTCGCGGTGGCGATCAGTCAGTCCAGCTTGGCGATGGTGGAGCGGACAGCCTCGGCGCTCTGGTCCAGGGCAGCCCGTTCCTCTTCGGTGAGCTCCACCTCCAGGATCTCTTTCAGCCCTCCGGCACCCAGCTTGCACGGCACGCCCAGATAGATCCCCTCGTGACCGTACTCTCCCTCCAGGTAGGCCGCACAGGGGAGGATGCGTCGCTTGTCCTTTGCGATGGCCTCTGCCATCTGGACTGCTGCTGAAGAGGGTGCATAGTAGGCACTTCCCGTCTTCAGGTACCCCACGATCTCGGCCCCACCCTTCCGGGTCCGCTCGATCAGGGCATCGATCCGCTCCTGGGAAAGAAGCTGGGTCAGGGGAATCCCGCTTACCGAGGTGTAGCTCACCAGGGGCACCATGGTGTCGCCGTGTCCACCCAGAACCAGGGCCTGGATGTCCTCCACCGAACAGTCCAGCTCCATGGCGATGAAGGAACGGTACCGGGCAGTGTCCAGGACACCGGCCATTCCGATGACCCGTTCCTTGGGAAACCCGGACTCCTTCATGGCCACATAGGTCATGACGTCCAGGGGGTTGGACACCATGATGATGATGGCTTCGGGGGAAACCCGGGCAATCTCCCGGGACACGGAAGCCACGATCCCGGCGTTGGTCTTCAGGAGATCATCCCGGCTCATCCCGGGCTTCCGGGCCACGCCGGCCGTGACGATGAAGATCTCCGAGCCTTCCGCCAAGTCGTAGGAAGCAGAGCCGGATACCCGGGTATCGAATCCCTCGACCGGGGCACTCTCCCACTGATCCAGGGCCTTGCCCTCGGGAATTCCCTCGGCCACATCGATCATGACAACCTCTCGGGCCAGCTCCATCTCAGCCAGGCGCTGGGCGGCGGTCGCCCCCACATTGCCGGCTCCTACAACTGTGATCTTCCGCATTCGCTACTCCCCGGGACGGGATTGATTGGCAGGATCTTTGACCGCCGGAACCTACCCGAGACCCTGGGGAGTGTCAACGGGAAAAAGCCTACTCTCGGGCGGGTTTGCGAGGGTTCGCAACTCACCGCGGAGCAGGGCAAGGGGGGAAAAGGGGGTCAGAAAAGGGGGAGGTTTCCACTACCGTCACCGGAGGAACCCGAACCGCCTCGCCGATACATTCGTCGGATTCGCTCGTTGAAATCATCCCTCAGGAGTTGGAACCCCAGAACCTCCGACGGCGACATGATCTCCAGGAGGCGGGTTTCCTCCTCCGCTTCGACTCGAGCCTCTTCCGCCCGAATCGCACGGGTTTCTGAAAGGATCCGACGAGCTTCCTTCTCATCGCCTTCCGATTCTCTGAAAGCTTCCTTTCGTTCTGCCAGAGCACGGCGACGCTGATAAAGCGCACGCCGCTTCTCCCGCATGGAATCCAGAATCTCCTGAATCTCCTCCCGGGTCGCCCGGTCCAGGCCCAGGTCCCGGCTCAGGGCCCGGTCGAACTGGGCGTGAATCCTGGCCTGCATCTCTTCTCTGGTGAGTTCCCGGTCCGAGCCGGACTGGGCAAGGGCTCCCGTAGGTGCCCCGAGCAGAAGGGTGAACATCAGGGCCAGCACGGGAAACCAGTCTACGTGACGGTTCACCCTGGATCGTTGGGTCCATTTCATTCCGGTCTTCCTCATTCCAGTTCCGACATGAGCTCAAGGAGGAAATCGTCCGGGAGCGCGTCCAGGACCGGCGCACCAGCCACCATCCACTCATCCGGGTCCTCATCGTCCGCCGTCATGAGAAATGAGGCAAGGATCACATCTCCATTTCCAACCGGAGATCCGGACCAGTTGAGTCCAATCCCCAGACTCAGAATCACCATGGCCGCCACGGAAAGGCTCCATCCCATGGCTCGGCGATGCGCACTCGGCCTGGCAGCGTGAACCCCAGCAGCGGCCGTGTCGACTTCCTCCCGGGCCCCGTGGAGGTTTCCAGCCCCGGCCTGGAGTTGATCCAGAACCTGGGAGGTCAGGTCTTCGGGGGGTAGCGGCCGAGTCGCCATCAGCCGCTCCAGGAAATGAAGCTCCTCGGCACACTCCCCACACCGATCCAGGTGGTGTCGAACGCCTGCCTCGGCGTCGGCACCCAACCGACCGTGGAGAGAAAGAGGGAGGATGTCCCGAACCCGACTGCAGTCCGTCATCTGGTCCACCTCTCTGGATCAATGGGGTTCATCGTCATTCAGTCGTTCCCTCAACCTGCGAAGGCCGTGGTGGTAGTTCACTCGAGCCGACCCTTCCGTAGAGTCGGTGGCCCGAGCGATCTCCCGGAAGCTCAACCCGTCGAAGAGTCTGAGATACACGCTCAAACGCTGCTTCTCCGGCAACGTGTCCAGGACTCGTCGGACCCGTCGGACCTCTGCCGACGCCATCGCCTGCGCCTCCGGAGTAGCGCCCGAGTCCATCGGAGGCGCTACCTCGTCCAGTGCTGCTTCACGGCGGCGGCCGGCTCGGCGGAGAGCGCCTCGGCCCTCGTTCCGGGCGATGGCCAAGAGCCAGGTCCTGAAGGAGGCGTCCCCACGGAATCCGTTCAGGTTTCGAAGGGCCCGGACCAGCGTCTCCTGGGTGACGTCAGCTGCCAGGTCCTCATCGGCCAACAAGCCCAGGAGGAACCGGTACACAACTGCCTGGTGCCGATTTAGAAGCTGGCCGATGGCATCCCGATCGCCCTGCCGGCCCCGGCGGACCAATTCGGCGTCGTCGGGGGGTGCACCGCCACGTCCGATCATTGGGTTGCGTCACCGATAGGAAGATGACCCGTTACAGGCCGACGTTAAAACGATACGGAGGGGAATGACCAGTTCGCAGCCAACTGGTCCTGGAGAGCGGACGAACTCGGAAGGAGGGAGATCGGGCGACCTTGCCCGAAGCACGGGAGGAAACGTCAGCTGTTCTCCCGTTGGCGGGCAGCCTCCGTGACCTGACTTCGAAGGTGCTTGGATGGCTTGAAGACCGGTACGTGGCGAGGGGGCACCTCCACCGCTTCCCCGGTCCGGGGGTTCCGAGCCGTACGTGCCTTCCGTTTCCGAACCTTGAAGGTACCAAATCCCCGGATTTCGATATGCTCCCCATCGGTGAGAGCCTGCTTCACAGCGTTCAGAAATCCGTCCACGACCAGGGCACAGTCCTTTTTCGTCACTCCGGGCCCGATGGCATCGGCTACCTGTTCCACCAAGTCTGCTTTCGTCATCCACCCCTCCCACCGGCACACCCTGCCGGTATGATCACTTGAATCGTCTGATGATGAAGAAACATGCGTCGATCCACGACGCGAAGCGGCGCAAGGGTAACTCCCCGCCAAACTTCCGGTCAAGCCTCGTCGATTCGCTCCCCTCGACCTTTCCGTTCTCTCTCCATGAGAGTCACGAACTGATCGAAGAGGTACCGGGAATCGTGAGGTCCCGGCGCCGACTCCGGATGGTACTGGACGGAAAAGACGGGCAGTGAGCTGTGATCGACTCCCTCTACGGTGCCATCGTAGAGGTTCAGGTGGGTCATGATCAGGTCCGGAGCGCCAGGAATCGTTCGATCCCCCTCCCCACCAGCTCGGACCGCAAACCCGTGGTTCTGGGAGGTAATCTCCACTCGGCCATCCCTGAGGGCCTGGACCGGATGGTTCACCCCGTGATGGCCAAAGGGAAGTTTGTACGTTTCGGCACCGAAGGCCCGGCAGATGAGTTGATGCCCCAGACAGATTCCGAATACCGGGATCCGGTCCCGGGCAAACTCCTGGATTGCCCGAACCGCTTCGTCCACGGCCGCTGGATCCCCGGGCCCATTGGACACGAAAATCCCGTCGGGCTCCATTTGCCGAATCTCCTCCACACTTGTGGACGCCGGAACAATGGTGACCCGACACCCCCGTTCAGCAAGGAGCTTGGGCGAATGGGCCTTCATGCCGAAATCGTAGGCCACCACGTGGAACCGTTCCTCTCCACGAGCTTCCACCCTGTAGCTCTTTTCGGTGGAGACGCCACAGGCCAGGTCCAGCCCCTCCATCCGAGGATGGGCCTGGATCCGGGCCATGAGTTCATCCGGATCCACATGGGCGGGAGCGATGCCCCCGCGCATGGCTCCCCGGTCCCGGATGTGCCGTGTCAACGCTCGGGTATCCACTCCCTGGATTCCTACCACTCCGTGAAGAGCAAGGTACCCCTGGAGGCTACCTGTCGAGCGCCAGGACGACGGGCGCCGGGCAGCTTCCCGCACGATGAATCCGCTCGCCGCCGGCGCCTCGGACTCACGGTCCTCGTCATTGACCCCATAGTTCCCGATGAGGGGGTAGGTCATGGTCACGAGTTGCCCCGTGTAGGATGGGTCGGTCAGAATCTCCTGATACCCGGCCATTCCGGTGTTGAAGACAACCTCACCCAACGCCACGTCTTCGGCACCGAGGACCGTTCCGTCGAAGCGACGGCCGTCCTCCAGGAGGAGGTATGCAGGTTTGAAGTCAAATGCCACGATCCGGTCCCCGCTGGAAAGGTATGTTCCGAAAATGTTGCCTGGCGATTCGCCAGGAATCTAGAGGGGCCTGGAAGCGAGTCAAGCCACCACAAAGGGAACGGGACTCCGGTTCCCCTCCCTTGCGAGTCCTTCTACTCTTCTCATTCTGAATCTCTCCGTCGTTCCTCGATCCCCCACGTGCCCGTGCCAATTTCCGAAGAACGCTCCCATGTCTATATCCACGCCGACGAGTCGTGTCTGGGCAACCAGTTCCAGGATCGTCAGAATCCTGGCGGAGCCGCAGGATTGGTGGAGTTCTGGGACGGTCAGGGCTGGATCCGTCGTGACTACTGGATCTCGGAACCGGATACCACCAACAACCGGATGGCTCTTCGAAGCGCCATCGAGGGACTCAGGGCCCTCCGGCGTCCCTGTCGGGTCAGGTTCGTCTCCGACTCCCAGTACCTCGTGAAAGGGATGGAGGAGTGGATCCACGGCTGGAAGCGGCGTGGATGGAAACGGAAGGGTGGCAAGATCGAGAACCTGGAGCTGTGGAAAGAACTGGATCGGACCGTGGGGGAGCACCAGGTCACCTGGGTCTGGGTCCGGGGACATGCAGGGCATCCGCGGAACGAGTACGCCAACGACCTGGCAATCCGGGCCGCCCGAAAGCAGGATGACTCAGGCGGCCTCCAACCCTCCGGGTTTCAGGAGTGGCTGAACCGGGAGCGGGACGAATCGGAGCGGTATCTCGACTTCTACGAATTCGCCTCACCCCGGGAGCAGGGTCTGGAACCCGACAACGGTTAGAAGGCTGTTGAAGAAACAGGAGCGACCGCCGTGGAAGAAGTACAGGGACCTTCCAGGCTGAACCATCCGGTTCCATGAGAGAACGGGGCGCCCTGCTCGTGGCAGGACGCCCCGTACGGGTCCTTGGATCGTCCCTCCGACCCTTCTTCTTCTGACGCCTCAGGCGTCCTCGGGGAAGGTCTCCAGCATCTCCTTCAGATCCGCCAGGAAGCGTGCCGCGTCGGCACCATCCACGATCCGGTGGTCGTACCCCAGAGAGAAGATGGAACGCTTCCGGATCGCCACCGAGTCCTGACCCGTCTCCGGGTCCTCCACGGCCACAACCCGCTTCTCAATGGCTCCGGTCCCCAGGATACCCGCGGTTCCCTTGGGAATGATGGGCAGGCCCACCATGGTTCCCAGGACGCCGGGGTTCGTGAGGGAGAAAGTGGCTCCCTGAATCTCGGCCGGGCCCAACTGACGGTTCCGGGCTCGCTCCGCCAGATCCACCACCTTCTTTCCGATTCCCACCAGCGAGAGGTGGTCGGCATCCCGGATCACCGGGACGATGAGCCCTGGGTCCAGGTCCACTGCAACGCCAATGTTCACATTCCCCCGATAGATGACATTGTTGCCGGAGGCGGTGGCATTCACCGAGGGGTAGTCCCGAAGAACCCGGGAAAGGGCCCAGATCACAAAGGCCGTGAAGCTGACACGGGCTCCCTGTTCGGCCCACCGCTTCTTGTTTTCCCGCCGGATCCGGTCCACCTGGGTGAAGTCGATCTCGATGAAGGAGTGGACGTGGGGCGCCACCCGCTTGGCCAGCACCATGTGCTCAGCGGTGAGGCGCCGGATCTTGTCCATGCTCTCCACCCGATCTGCATCCCGAACCGGGAACTCGGGGTGCTGGACCTGGCCATAGAAGGTGGTCCAGAGGTCCGAGGGGGCGGCAGCAGCTGCAGCCTCCTTGGTGGGTCTGGATGGGGCAGCCGGCTTCTTCTCCTCGACCGGGGGCTGGGCCGGAGCCTTCTCCGCCTTCTCCAGATGAGCCTCCAGATCCTGTTTCGTGACCCGACCGGCATGACCCGTGCCCTCCACCTGACTCAGGTCCACCTCATGCTCTTCGGCCATCCGCCGGACCACCGGGGTCGAGCGCTGCTTCAGGCGCTCTTCAGCCGAACCGGGCTCTGCTGCATCGGCGTCAGTGACCTGGGCCGTTTCGGTCTCCGAGGGCGCTTCGGCCTGCGGCTCCTCTGCTGGCTCTTCGCCGGCATCGTCGTCCGCCTCGGCCGAGGCGGCGGGAGCGGCCCCGCCTTCGGTGTCCAGGTAGGCCACGATCGTGCCGACCTCAACGGTCTCGCCCTCCTCCACGGAAATCTCAACCAGCGTCCCCGACTGGGGAGCCGGAATCTCTGCGTCCACCTTATCGGTGGAGATCTCCAGGATGGGCTCGTCGCGCTCGACCTGATCGCCAAGCTGCTTGAGCCATTTGGAAACCGTGCCTTCTGCGATGGATTCGCCCATCTGGGGCATGGGCACTTCGATCCGGGCCACGATGATTCTCCGTCGTCGATAGAGGTAGTAGGAGCAGGGTCGCTGAGACCCTTGAGTTTAAGATGTGTTCAGTACTTGGCAAGGTAACGGACAGCTTCCTCGATGTCCCGAACGCCGGGAAGGAAGTAGTCCTCCAACGCTCCAGCGTAGGGGACCGGGGCATCGATGGCCGTCACCCTCAAGATGGGACCGTCGAGCCACTCGAAGGCCTGTTCATTCACCCGCATGGCGATTTCACCGGCGATTCCACCGGTGCGGGTGTCCTCATGGACCACCAGCAACTTTCCGGTCTTCTTCACCGATTCCACGATGGCTTCGTCATCCAACGGAAGGAGCGTCCGGAGGTCGATAATCTCCACGGAAACCCCCTGGTCCGCCGCCAGCGCATGAGCAGCCTCCAGGGTCCGATGGACCATCAGGCCATAGGTCACCACCGTCACATCGGTCCCTTCCTGGACCGTTCGGGCCTTCCCCATTGGAATGACCAGATCTTCCTCGGGAAGCAACTCCCGCAGATGGGGCGCTCGATACAGTCCCTTGTGCTCTTCGAAGATCACGGGCCCGTCGTGACGGATGGCCGCCTTCAAGAGGCCCTTGGCGTCCCGTGGCGTGGACGGATAGACGATCTTCAGGCCCGGGGTGTGGAAGAAGGCCATCTCCACATTCTGGGAGTGGAAAGGTCCACCCCGATTCCCACCTCCCACTGGCCCCCTGATGACCAGGGGCTGAGGACCACTGCCCCGATATTCCGATGTGGCAATGTAATTGGTGATGATGTCGTAGGCAGGAGAGATGAAGTCCATGAACTGCATCTCGACCACCGGTCGCAATCCCATGTGGGCAGCGCCTGCCGCCAATCCAGTGAAGCCGGCCTCGGAAATGGGGGTATCCACCACCCGGTCCTTTCCGAAGTGGTCCAGAAAACCCCGGGTGACCTTGAAGGCTCCGCCATAGACCCCGATGTCCTCTCCCAGGAGAAAGACCCCTTCCTCCCGGAGCATCTCCTCCCAGAGGGCCTCGGCAATGGCTTCCAGCAAGGTCACCGGCTTTCGGGTCCGGGTTCCCCTGACCTGTTCAGGCCAATCCTGAATCCCGTCGGCGTTCGTCACCGGCCCTCCGGGTTGACGGAAAATGGTATCTGGGACGAAGGTCGATCTGGGAGGGAGGGGAGGCGACCGGACAACCCGGAAACACCTTCGACCTGGTAGGTTGCATCGGCTTCTGGCGGGACTCCCGATTGTTCAGCCACCGCCCGGTCCCAGGCATCTTCCACCTCGTCAGGAATCGATGCCTCCCAACCCTGCAACTCTTCCTTTTCGACTTCGGCGTGCTCCAGCAGCCGGGTTCGTACTCCTTCCAGGAGGGCAGCCACGCGCTCATCGGTACTCAACGGCTCACCCCGGAGCTCCAGAAGTTGAACGCCGCCTTCTGCACGGGCCGCCGCCACCGCCTCCCTTGAGGTCTGGAGGATCCCTTCCGGATCGTCCAAGGCCGCTTCCCATCCGCGGATACCATACCCGGGACAGAGATCCAGCAGAGTTTCCAAGCGAGTCTCCCGGGATGGCCCCACCCCGACCGGTGCGTGGCAAACGACCACCAGGGGGGCACGTCGAACGGCGGCCATGTTGAGCCCCTCATGCCAAGCACCTGTGGAAGGACTCCCGGGAGAAGAGAGGGTCAATCCAACCCGCTGCGTTCCTTGCATCTGGGCTGCCACAGTCACTCCCGCCATGACCTGCACCATCCCCCCTGGCAGCGGGACGGGCTCCAGGACCCCCGACGTCAGAACAGAAGAAGTGGCCACGTACCCGGAACGCCTGGAAGCGACCGGGAAGGCTCGACCCATGAGGGCCTGGAGGAGCTGATGAGGAGGCACACCCATGGCCAGAAGTGGGACCAGGCGTGTGGAGTCGGGCCCAAGAAAGTCACCTGTCCCATCGGAGCGACGCCGGAGGGCCAGAGTGGCAGCAAGCTCGGGGAGACCCGGGTCAACTGGCAGTCGAAGCCGGGGGGGGACGGGCCATTCCTGGCCGTCCATCCAACTTCGGACCTTCTGATGGACCGCTCGACCGAGAAGGGCCGTTCGATAGAATTCTGAGAGACTACGGGGGACCGACTCCCGACCATCGTCTGATGGCCGGGACCGGGGCTCAGGAGGATGGGAATCCGGCGTCACGACACCCGGATCGCCGAGCCAAGCCCGGGAGCAGTATCCAGTTCAGGCCGCTCCCTGGCCATCAGGGCTGGCCCGGATCGCCGCCCTCGGCTCCACCCGGCACGGGCGGAGCGCCCTCTCCTGGCGCAGCGTCGCCCCCTGGGACCACAGGAGCCGGTTGGGTCGGAACCTGCTGCAAGTCCTGCTGCAGGATTGAACCGGGCTGATGAGTCCGAGAAGACAGGATGGCCAGGATGAGGGCCAGAACCATGAAGAGAGCTCCGCCGGCCCATGTGGCCCGGACCAGGAAGGTGGCTGCTTGCCGCCCTCCCAGAACCCCTTCCGTGGACGTGACACCTCCACCCATGGCCGCCAGGCCTCCTCCCTTCCCTGCCTGAAGGAGGATGATGGTGGTCAGGAAGATCCCGTCCAGAACGAGCAATGTCAGAAAGATGCCGTACATGAAGAGCCAGACCGCATTTGGGTGTTCCGGGTCAGCAGGAAAAACTCACCCACAATCCTCCTGCTGTCAACGGGGTAAGCCACAGTCCCGTAGTCTTGAAGAAAAGACGTCCGTCCTGATTCGAGTCGCTGATTCACACCTAGAAGGCTGTTGAAGAAGCAGAGGTGCCACCGTTGGGAACGCCAGACAGCTCCATCGTAGGCGGCGACCCGGAGGCATAGCGAAAGCTACGTCGAGGGGAGCCAACGACCGAGGGGGCTCCCTGCCGGCCCAACCCGAAGGGGGAAGGGGGGGTGTGCCCCCGGATCTTCGTTGGGCCGCTTTACCGATGCTACCGCATCGCCTTCAGCAACCCGCCTCGACCCAGACTCGCAAGACCCCGTCGCGGTGGTCCCTGTACTTCTTCAACGGCCTTCTGGACCCCTTCCCGGTGACGCCTCTACCGCTTCAACAGCCTTCTAATGGTCCTCTCTGGGACCGAAGCTCCCTGAACTCGTTCGAGTCAGCCGGCCGCTTCTGCAATCCGCTGGAAGGAATCCGGCTCCAGGGAAGCGCCACCCACCAGGACGCCATCCACATCGGCGCCCTCCAGGAGTTCGGCGGCATTTCCGGGCTTCACCGAACCACCATAGAGGATGGGAACCCGGCGTGGGTCCACGGAGTCCGAGCCCAGTCGATCCTGAAGCATCTTCCGGAGAAGACCATGGGCATGGGACGCGTCATCGGGTGTGGCTGTCTCACCGGTTCCGATGGCCCACACCGGTTCGTACGCCAAGAGGAAGCCTCCATTTTCAGAGAGGGCCTCCCGGGTCGACGCAGAGTCGAGAGCCCCTTCAACCTGCCGACGCAGGACCTCCTCGAGACGCCCTCCCTCCCGCTCCTCCAGCGTTTCGCCGACGCAAAGGACGGGAATCAATCCGACCGCTGCCGCAACAGCCAGCTTCCGGCGCGTATCGTCGTCGGTCTCGCCGAAGATCTGACGTCGCTCCGAGTGTCCCACCAGGACATGGGTGGCACCAGTCTGAGCCACCATGGGCGCACTTTGCTCACCAGTGAAGGCTCCGGACTCTTCCCAGTGGATGTTCTGGACTCCCAGGCGAAGGGACACGGAAAAGTCCCGCTCCGCAAGAGCCTGTTCAAGGGCAGAAAGGGAAAGCGCGGGTGGAAAGAGGATCACCTCCAGCTCCGGATTATGGGGTAGCCGCAACGCCCGGGCGAAGGCCTCCGCATCTCTGGGGCCATGATTCATCTTCCAGTTTCCTGCGACGACGGTCCGTCCCATCACACCTCCTCCAGGCTCTTGTCTGAGGATTCCAGAGCATCCACGCCAGGAAGTGGCTTCCCGGCCAGAAGGTCCAGAGAAGCCCCACCGCCAGTGGATATGTGGGTAAGGCGCGCAGCCACCCCGGCGACCTGGGCTGCCGCCGCCGAGTCCCCGCCTCCCACGACCACCGTAGCCCCTCCATCCGCTGCCTCGGCCATGGCCCTGGCCAACGCCATGGTTCCCTCGGAAAAGGGGGCCATCTCGAAGACCCCCATGGGGCCGTTCCACAGAAGTGTCTGGCCTCCTGCGATCTCCTTGGCGAACACATCTCGGCTCCGGGGACCGATGTCTACAATCCGATCATGGGGCCGGATTTCAGTTCGGTCCCGGATCTGCGTCTTTGCATCGGAGGTGACCTCATCGGCCACCACGCAATCCACAGGGAGGAGGATGGCGTCGCCGGCCCTCTCCAGCAACGTGCCCGCCATCTCGACCCGATCCGGCTCCACCAGGGACTTCCCCACCTCCAGACCCAGGGCCTGGAAGAAGGTGTTGGCCATGGCACCGCCGATGAGAAGCCGATCCACTCGGGGGAGGATGGACTCGATGAGGTCGATCTTTCCCGAGATCTTGGCACCTCCCATGACGGCCACGAAGGGGCGATCCGGATCTTCCAGCGCCTCTCGGAGAAACCGGAGCTCCTTCTGGACCAGGTGGCCCGCCACAGCTCGCCCCCCCTTCTCACGCAGGAGCCTGGGCACGCCTTCAGTGGAGGCGTGGGCTCGATGAACCGCCCCGAAAGCATCTCCTACGAAGACCCGACAAAGCCGCGTCAACGCACGGACCAACTCCGGGTCGTTCTCCGTTTCCCCCGGATGGAAGCGGATGTTCTCCAGGAGGATGACCTCTCCATCTTCCATCCCCTCCACCCGCTGGAGGAGCTCCGGTGAGTCCAGCGGATCGGTAACCAGTGGGACGGAGGTCTCCAGGAGCCCCTCCAGAACCTGAGCCACGGGGCCCAATGAAGCCTTCGGATCCGGCTGACCGTCGGGCCGCCCAAGGTGGGAGACCAGAATCATCCGGGCTCCATGACGGGTCAGGTACCGGAGGGTGGGGAGGGACGCCTCCAATCGGGTGGTGTCGGAGACCTGACCCGACGAGGAGAGGGGGACGTTGTAATCCACCCTCACCATCACCGGCACGCCTTTCAGCTCGTCCTTCCCCAACTCCTCCAGACTCAGGGTACGGGGCACTGTATCAGCCCTCGCCCGCGCTATCGAGTCGCTCGCCCATGTAGCGGACCATGTCCACCACGCGGCTTGAATACCCCCATTCGTTGTCGTACCAGGCCAGGACCTTCACTAGTCGGCCTCCAGCCACCGAGGTGCTCTGGAGGTCCACCACCGAGGAGGCTGAGTTGCCTACGAAGTCCACAGAGACCAGGGGAAGGGGGGAAACGTCCAGAATGCCGGCCATGGGCCCCTGAGCCATCTCCTGAAAAGCCAGATTCACCTCCTCCACGGTCACGTCCTGCTCCAGCTCTGCAGTCAGGTCGACCAACGACACATTGGGCGTCGGAACCCGGATGGCCATCCCATCCAGCTTTCCTTCCACCTCCGGCAGGACCAGGGAGGTGGCCTTGGCGGCCCCAGTGGTCGTGGGGATCATGGAGAGAGCCGCCGCCCTGGCCCGGCGGAGGTCCTTGTGGGGGGCATCCAGGGTGGACTGGTCGTTGGTGTAGGCATGGACTGTGGTCATGAGTCCCCGAACGAACCCAAACCGCTCGAGAAGAACCTTCACCACCGGCGCCAGACAATTGGTGGTGCAGGAGGCATTGGAAACGACGTGGTGGTTCGCCGGATCGTAGCTGGATTCATTCACGCCCAGGACCACCGTCACGTCTTCCTGCTTCCCGGGAGCGGAGATCAGGACCTTCCGGGCACCGGCGGCCAGGTGCTTGGCCGCGTCATCCCTCTTCGTGAAGCGTCCCGAGGATTCCACGACCACATCCACGCCCAGCGCGTCCCAGGGAAGCTGCTCCGGGTCCGGCTGGCTCAGGACCTTGACGCTATGGCCATCGATCTGGATCCCCTCGTCCGAGGCCTCCACGCGCCCAGGAAAGACCCCGTGGACCGAATCGTATTTGAAGAGGTGAGCCAGGGTAGCTGCATCAGTGAGGTCGTTGACGGCGACGAATTCAAGGTCATCCCGTCCCGACTCGATCCCGGCACGGAGGCAGAGGCGTCCGATGCGACCGAAGCCGTTGATTCCCACTCGAATGGACATATCAGCAGTACTCCCTCGGGTTGATTTGGTCTGAATGCTACTCGGTTTCCCCGGGCCGGCGGTGACAGGCACCGTCAGGAGGGGATGGGTGATTCGTTCGGGAAAGCCCGGATGGTGGTCCTTATCCCCCTTCCGCCCCGGAACCATCCAGAGTCCGGGCAAAGGCGAGGAGGGTGACGTGGCTCGCCCCCATGGCCCCCAGAACCCTGGCTGCCGCACTGGCCGTGGCGCCGGTGGTGAGAACGTCATCCACCAGGAGAACCACACGATCCTTCAGAGAAGTGGACGCACCTGGTACGGGGCGGAAAGCCTCTTCGACGTTAGCTCTGCGCTCATCCCGTTGCAAGGATACCTGCGTCCCTCCTCCACCCTGACGGGCAAGGCCCGGGAGAAGAGGAAACCCCAGTTCCCTGGAGAGGGGCCAGGCCAGCAGATGGGCCTGGTTGTAGCCCCGACTCCGCTCACGCTCCGGTGTCGTGGGGACCGGGACCAGCCTCGTCTCCTCCGGTAGCTTCAGGGGAGGAACCAGCCGCGCCATTCGGTGAGCCATGAATCCGGCCAGCTCGGGCCATCCGTCATACTTCAGCCCGTGAACCAGGGCGTCGGCAGGAGGGGCCAGCACATAACTCCACCGTGCCCGATTCAGCTCCGAAGGCCAATGGACACACTCAGGGCAGGGACGGGAGGGATGGACGCCGGTCCCCCGGGGAGCATGACAGCGGGAGCATCGGGGATGCCCGCCGGGCCGCAAGAGCGTCCGGCACTGCTGACACACCTGTTCCTGTCCCGGGGTGAGAGGGGACCGGCATCCGTGGCACGCAGGGGGTAGGAGGAGATGAACCATCCGGTCGAAGGCCCCCCGGACCGAACCGACCGCGCCCATCAGGGGGCCACCCGGTCCCGGATCCGATCAAGCACCCCACGCATGGCATCCACCGGGGCGGGTTGCTGCCACCAGCGCTCGAAGGCTACGGCACCCTGCTGAAGGAGCATCTCCCCTCCATCCATGGCTGGGATTCCCAACTCCCGGGCACGGGTCACAAGCGGTGTTTCCCCAACACCGTACACCAGGTCCAGAACAGCCCCGGCCTCCGCCTCCGTGCCCAGCTCCAGAGGGACGGGGTCGCCCTCTCCCAGCCCGAGGCGTGTAGCGTTGACCACCAGGTCATAGCTTCGCTCGCCAAGGCGAAGCCGACTGTCCAGGACGTGGGTTCGGTCTCCCCCGAGGCGCCGAGCCACGGCACGGGCCCGCTCCACCGTCCGATTCAATAGATCCACTCGGGCCACCGAGTCGTCCAGGAGGGCCGCCAGCGCGGCCCGGGCAGCTCCACCGGCCCCCAGGAGGAGAACGGAAGCCCCCTCCGGCACACCCCCCATCAAGCGGTGAAGCGCTCGGCGAAGTCCCTCCACATCAGTGTTGTCGCCGTGCACATCACCATCTTCCAGCCAGAAGGTATTGCATGCACCCGTGCGACGAACGGCTTCGGTGGGACGGTCCAGTGCTGTTGTAGCCCGCTCCTTGTGAGGGAGGGTCACGTTCCCTCCGCCTCCGGCCAGAGCCAGGCCCCGGATCAACCCGTTGAGCTGGGCCTCCCTACAGCGGAGAGCCACGTACACTCCATCCTCCCCCAATGACTCCAGAGCCGCATTCTGCATAACCGGGGAGAGGGAATGAGCCACAGGATCGCCCAGGAGGGCAAAGACCCGGGTACTGGAGGTGGGCGGCCGGATACGTTCCGTCATGGAGCCACCACTGGCGCGATTCGGTCCAGAACAGCCTCCAGGAGCTCGTCCAGTTGGCGAAACGCAGCCTCGTACGCCTCATCATCTCCTCCGAAAGGATCGGCCACCCCGGGCGTGGATCCCCGCTCCTCTGTTCCCCTCCCCTCCTGACCGGCGGCAAATCCGGTGATGACGGCAGCCCGATCTCCACCTTCCAGGTAATGGACCGCCTCCAGGTGTCCGGGCGACATGGTGAGGATGAGGTCGGCTTGTCCTACCAGACGGGCATCCAAGGGCGTGCTGCGATGCTCGGCCAGTTCGATCCCCTGGCGGCCGGCTACCCGGACCGCTCCCTCGCTGGGGCGTCCCCCAGAGATGGCCGCCACGCCGGCCGAACGCACCTCCACGCCTGACCACCCTCGCTGGGCCAGCTTCTCACGGGCCAGCGCTTCGGCCATGGGGCTCCTGCACGTGTTGCCCGTGCATACGAAGAGGATTCGGAAGGCCTGGCCTTCCTTCTCCCTCCCTGGATCTTCCTCGTTCTCAACTGGGACCATCGGTCCGGCCACCCACCTGGTTGAAGTCATCCGGTTCAATCATGGACTGAAAGGTTTAGGCATTTTTCCACTGCTCGGGAAGGGATGGCACCCTCCCGGAGAATCCGAACAAGGGGCTCAGTACAGTCGACGATGGTGGATGGAGGCGACGCTGGAAGCTCCCCTCCATCCACCAGCCAGAGCCCCGATTCCTCCCCCCCTCCTCCCTCCTGTCCAAAAGCCTCCTCCACGGCCTGGGCATCTCGGGCCGGGGGCGCCCCTTTTCGGTTGGCGCTGGTAGAGAGGAGGGCTTGGGGCCAGACCCTGTGAAGAGCTGACACAAATGGAGAGGAGCTGAGCCGAATGGCAACCCCTCCCCCAGGGCCCCGGACACCCGCCGGGTAGGCCTCAGCAGGGTCGTCCAGGACCAGCGTCAGAGGTCCGGGCCAAAATGCTTGAGCCAGCGCCCGAGCCTGGTCCGTCCAGGCCAGGTCAGGGACCGAGGGAGTGGGAATGAGGAGAAGGAATGGCTTGGAGACATCGCGTCCCTTCAGGGCCTGTACCCGCTTCACCTCCGCCGGCGAAACCCGAGCGCCAAGCCCATAGACCGTCTCGGTGGGATAGGCCAGCAGTCCGCCGGATTCCAGATGGGCCGCAACCTGGTCAATAGCCGCGTCATTGCCTGACACCCAGTCAAGACGTGGGAGGCCGGCCTCCTGACTAGGCATCTTCACGCTTCCACTTAAGTAGAGCCTCTGCCAGGACCAGATCGGCCGGATGGGTCACCTTCAGGTTCCAGGCTCCTCCCTCAACCATGCGGACCGTCCCTCCGAAGCGGGCAAAGAGAGCCGAGTCATCGGTGGGATGGAAATCCCGCTCCATACTCTGGCGATATGCGGCGAGAAGCTGCTCCAGAGGAAAAGCCTGAGGGGTCTGAGCCTTCCAGTATCGACTCCGATCCGGGGTTGCCACGACCTGTTGGGAGGCGTCTACCTCTTTCAAGGTGTCCACCATGGGCCAGCCGGCCACTCCCCCCTCCCCTTTTCGAGCCACCTCCACACAACGTTCCAGAATCTCATGGGTGACGAAGGGCCGGGCCCCATCATGGACCACCCCCACCTCCAGGCCGTCCGGAAGGGCCAGAAGTGCGCGATAGACCGATTCGGTCCGGGATGCACCCCCGGCCACCACCTTCACCCGGGGATCCAGATCCTGGAGCCAGGAGGGGGGATCCGATGCCTCTCCTGCGGGGAGGGCTACGCGAATCGCCTCCACGTGCGGATGCCCGATGAACGGCCGGAGCGTATACCGCAGGATGGGCTCTCCGGCAAGCTCCAGGAAGACCTTCTTCCGACCCCCCATCCGCTGACCTGTCCCGGCTGCCGGCACAACCACCCCGATTCTACCCATCCCACTTCCCCCTCTGCATTCTGGCACCGTGTGAGGTGGAGATCACCCATACTCCCTTCGTCAGAAAGGCAGGTCCTCCCGGTTCCCCCCCCCGCTTCCTTCCGGCGGTCGGCCGCCCCCGGGAGGAAAGGCCTCGTCGGGTTCGGGCGCCACATCGTCAAAACGGGTATATGCTTTGTGAAAGTAGAGTTCCACCGTTCCGGTGGGACCATTCCGCTGCTTCCCGACAAT
This sequence comes from Gemmatimonadota bacterium, assembly GCA_003562075.1. Lineage (GTDB taxonomy): Bacteria > Gemmatimonadota > Gemmatimonadetes > Longimicrobiales > Gaopeijiaceae > PWLA01. Next base: position 16,027 of record PWWP01000246.1, on the reverse strand, counting down.
GAGTTCGGCCTTCCCTTCCAGGGAGTTTCCGTCCTCATCCTGCCCTGTGGAACTGTAGTACTCGGGACGGTACAGGAACATGACCAGATCGGCATCCTGCTCAATGGAACCGGAGTCGCGGAGGTCCGACAGCTGGGGACGATGGTCCGTCCGCTGCTCCGGTCCCCGGGAAAGCTGGGAGAGGGCGATGACGGGCACGTCCAACTCCCGGGCCAGCCCCTTCAGACCCCGGGAGATCTGACTCACCTCCTGCTGACGGCTCTCCTGCCGGCCCGACCCCCCCATGAGCTGGAGGTAGTCGATGACCAGGAGGCCCAGGCCCCCCTCGGCCTTGAGCCTACGAGCCTTGGCTCGCATCTCCAGCACCGTCCCCCCTGGTGAGTCATCGATCCAGATGGGTGCCGTGTTCAACTTGGCTCCGGCCGTCCCGATTCGCTGATAGTCGGAGGGAGAGAGACGTCCGGTCCGGAGCTTCTGGGCATCCACCCGGGCTTCGGCACAGAGGAGTCGCTGGACGAGCTGCTCCTTGGACATCTCCAGTGAGAAGATGGCCACGGGAGTCTTGTGGGAGATGGCAGCGTTCTGGGCTACGTTCAGCACCCAGGAAGTCTTTCCCATTGATGGCCGGGCAGCCACGATGATCAGGTCTCCACTCTGGAGCCCCGTGGTCATCCGATCCAGGGTGCCGAATCCAGACGGAACCCCAGTAAGTCCGCCATCACTCTTCTGGAGCTTCTCGATATTCTCGAAGGCTTCCCAGAGGAGATCCTTGATCCAGACGAATCCGCCCCGGTCATGGCTTTCGGCCACCTGGAAGACTCGTGATTCGGCCTCATCCACCAGCTCTTCCACACTCCGCTCCCCTGGAGAGTAGACGTCCTGGATGGTCCGGGTAGAGACATCGATGAGTCGGCGGAGGAGGGCCTTGTCCCGGACCAGGCGGGCATGGTACTGGATATTGGCTGCCGTGGGCACGGCATCCAGGAGCTCGGCCAGGTACTCTTCGCCACCGGCCCGCTCCAACTCCTCCGTGGAGCGAAGGTGGTCACCCAGCGTCACCACATCGATGGCAACGCGCTTCTCGTGGAGGTGTCGCATCCCCCGAAAGAGAATCCGGTGATTCTCCGAATAGAACATGCTATCGTCCAGCACGTCCTCGATCTTGATCATGGATTCCGGGTCCAGGAGGACTCCGGCTAGAACCGAGGCTTCAGCCTGGCGTGAGAAGGGCGGCTCCCGGTCGTGACCGATCCGGTGCATGCCGCTATTCGCTGGGGACGGACCTCTCTCCTGCGGAGGTTGTTCCGCAGCAGGGGAGGGGGAGGACTGGGTAGAACTGGGCACGGTGCAGTGGTGGCTCAGAGGTGCGGGAGGCCGGGCGAACCGCGGCTCAATCGCCGTCGAGGACCTGGCAGAGAAGCTGAAGGTCGTCCCAGGTGGCCCGGGTCCACCGGGAATTCCTGAGGAGGGCTGCCGGGTGGTAGGTCACCACCAGGGGCGTTCCCCGGTAACTGTAAACCTGGCCTCTCAGCCGGCCGAGCGCCATCTCCTTTCCGGACAGGAGCCGGCCGGCGAAGGTCCCTACCGCCAGGATGACCTCAGGGGCCACCAGTTCGATCTGGCGATGCAGCCAGGGTGCGCAGCGCTTGATCTCGTCCTGTCTCGGATCCCGGTTCCCCGGAGGTCGACACTTGAGGACGTTGCAGATGTAGACCGAATCCTCTCGGGAAAGCCCTACCGAGGCAAGGAGGAGATCCAGGAGCTTCCCGGCCCGACCCACGAAGGGTAGGCCGGTCCGGTCTTCGTTGGCCCCGGGCGCCTCTCCCACCACCATGACCCTGGCATCTGGATTTCCATCGGAAAACACGACCTGGGACCGTCCCTGGGCAAGGCGGCACCGGGTGCAGGTCAATGCCGCCTCCCGGAGTGCGGAGTACTCGGTGGGCGGCTCAAAGATCTGCCCTCCCTGGAATTCCTCCCCACCCGATCGATCCGAATCGGTGGAGCCGGTCTCCAGCTTACTGGCTTCCGGGTCCAACCCCTGGGGGCGATGGGTCCTGCCAGGGGCCGAAAATGTCGCCAACTTCCCTTCCACGCTCCTGGCAGGGCCATCCCGCTCCGGGGAAGCCAAGCTGCGCTCTCGAGCCATCTTCACAAGCTCAAGGGCCTCGTCCCCCTGGAGGGAATCGAAGATGAGGGATCCAGACCCCAACTCCCTCCGTTGACGAAAAAAACGGGCTAACAACGCCGGGTCCAGGGGCTCGTCACTCACGATGCGTCCCTTCCCTGGGTGGGAGAGGCGTCCCGGGCCGAAAGCCAGGCTGTGACTCGAGCCAAAACCTCCCGGGCTACCTCTGCCTTCGTCATGAGGGGAAGAGACTCCTCTCCTCCGTCCCGATCCAGAAGGGTCACCCGATTCGTGTCAGACTCGAACCCGGCGTCGTGCTCGCCGGCCGGATTGGCCACAATCAGGTGGAAACCCTTGGACTCCAGTTTTCTGGAGGCCCGCTCCCTTAGCTCCTCCGTTTCGAGGGCGAATCCTACAGCCACACAGGACTGGGGCCGGAGGCTGCGGGTCTCCCGAGCAATGTCGGGGTTCTCGGTCAGCTCCACGGCCATGCGGTGGCCTGTCTCCTCCTTCCGTGTCTTTCGTTCCCGGGTCTGGCCGGGTCGGTAGTCGGCAACGGCGGCGGCATAGATGGCTACATCGGCTTCCGGGATCAGGGCTTCGGTGGCCGCCAGCATCTCCCGAGCCGTTTCTACCCGCCGCACCTCTACGCCGGAAGGATCGGGGAGGGCCGTGGGACCGGACACGACGGTGACACGGGCACCCAGAAGGGCCGCTTCCCTGGCCAGAGCGAAGCCCATGCGACCTGAGGAGCGGTTTCCCAGGAACCGGACCGGGTCCAACGGCTCCCGGGTGGGGCCGGAGGTGATGACCACCCTGCGGCCCGCCCAGTTCTCGTCCTGGCCCAGAAGGACACCAGCCCGTTCCACGATCTCCTCCACCTCCACCATTCGACCCTCTCCCTCCCCTTCCCCAACGGCCAATGGACCGGTGGTAGGCCCCAGGAGTTCATACCCCAGGGCTTCCCGGCAGTGGGAGGCGTTGAGCGTGGTCTGAGGGTGGGTCCACATCCGGTGGTTCATGGCAGGTGCCATGAGGACGGGGCAGCGGACCGTGATGAGAACCGTGGTCAGGAGATCGTCGGCCCGCCCTCCGGCGGCCCGGGCCAGGAGATCAGCAGTGGCCGGGGCCACAATGAGGAGATCCGCGTCTCTGGCCACCCCGACGTGACGGGCTACCCCCTGAGCCGACCAGAGGGAGGTCAGAGCTGGCCGACCGGTGACCCCTTCAAAGGAGATGGGGCCCACGAACTCGGTGGCCGACCGAGTCATGAGCACATCCACCTCGGCCCCCAGTCGGGTCAGATCCCGGGCCAGCTGCACTGACTTGTACGCAGCGATGCCGCCGGAGACACCCACAACGATACGCCTCCCCTTCCAGGGAGGTCGAGGCGCCAGGGTCCGGGCGCCCATGGGGTTACTCGCCCTTGCGGCGGCGGCCGACGAGCCGGAACTCGATCTGTCCCGAGGTCAGCGCCTCCATGGCCCGAGTCGTGAGCTTCTTCTCCTGACCCAGGGGCTTCAGATCCCTGGGAAGGGCGTTCAGTTCACGTGTGTACTTTGCAGCCACCAGGACGCCCAGGTACTTGCTTCCCGTACTCTTGGCCACTTGCTTGGGTGTGAATACCTGCATCGATCCTCCTCTTTCAGGAAATCCTCGTCGGGTCCAGCGTCAGCCGGACACCGGCCCTTCCACTTCGGAGCGCTCCACAACCTCGTCGATCTCATGCCGAAGCCGGGCCACCTCACCCTCCAGATTCAACACCCTGGACGGCCGGTGGCTCTCCGCCTCTACGATGGCCCGGACTCGGGCGACAGCCCGCTCCAGGTCGTCGTTGACCACGATGTAGTCGAAATGACTGGCCTCTTCCAGCTCCTTTCGGCCCGCCCGCAGTCGCCGCTTCACCTCATCCAGTCTTTCCGAGCCCCGGGCCGTGAGTCGACCCCAGAGGGCTTCCGCCGACGGGGGAAACACGAAGATGAGAACCGCTCCGGGAGCCCGCTTCCGGATCTGCCGCGCACCCTGGACATCAATGTCCAGGACGACGTGCTCCCCTCGATCTTGAGCCGCCTCCAGGTTCCGACGGGGCGTTCCGTAGAGGTTCCCGTGTACCTCGGCCCACTCCAGGAGGGCATGGTTCTCGATCATCCCCCGGAATTCTTCCCGGGAAACGAAGTCGTAGTCCACCCCGTCCACTTCCCCTTCCCGAGCCCGCCGGGTCGTGGCTGAAACCGAAAACACGAAGTGATCGAAGCGCTCCACCAGAGCATGGGCGATGGTGGTCTTGCCCGTACCGCTGGGGGCAGCCAGCACCAGAGGGCATGGACGATACGGGAGGCCGGTGATCATTCCACATTCTCCAGCTGTTCCCGGAGTCGCTCCACCTCCTCCTTCATCGTCACGACGTGAGCAGCCACGACGGCGTCGTTTGCCTTGGATCCGATGGTGTTCACCTCTCGCAGTATCTCCTGGGCGATGAACCCGAAGCGCTTTCCGACGCCGTCCTCGCTTCCGACCTCCATGGTTTCACGGAACATCTGAAGGTGGGACGTGAGCCGGACCACCTCCTCATGGATGTCCCACCGCTCAGCCAGATGCGCAATCTCTCGAGCGATCCGTTCTTCGTCCACTCCGATCCCATCGTCCAGGAGCTCCCGAATGGCCTGACGGAGGCGGTCTCGCTCTTCGGTGAGCCGATGGGGAGCCCGCTCCTTCACCTGGGTCAACTCCGACTGGAGGACCTCCAGGCGCCCCGAGAGATCTCGGGCCAGTCGCCGCCCCTCCTCCTCCCGCATGGAGACGAGCTGCTCCAGCGCCACATCCAGGGCGGGAGTCACGTCTTGCTCCGCCAGCTCGATCCGGCTGGAATCCCGATCCGGCGCCCGGAACACGTCCCGAAAGGCAGCCACGAGAGAGATATCCACCGACCCACCCAGTCCCAACTCCTCCTGTAGGCGCCGCAGGGCATCGCGGTACCCACGGGCCCGCACCAGGTCCACGGGCACCGAACCGTCGTCTTCCTCCGTCAACGGCTCCACGGAGATGGTCATGGAGACATGACCCCTGGAGAGCCGCTCACGAACCCGGCTCTCCAGGGCGGGCTGGAGGCGCTCGGAACCGTTGGGAAGCCGGATCTGGAGCTTCAGGTACCGGTGATTGACGGTCCGGATTTCGACCCGAAGGCGGCCGAAGGAGAGCTCCCGCTCCCCTTCCCCGAATCCGGTCATGCTCCGAATGGGAGTTTCAACCATTAGCCTTCAATCGTAATGGCTGAATACCATTCCACTCAACCCCAGCCGACCCTGGACCGGACTTCTCCCCTGGATCCGGCACTGTCAGTTCCAGAGGGTCCACCGGACGCCGTAGAAGACTCGGGTTCGGGGAAGGGCCCGGTCGGGCAGATCCATGTTGTCGTCCCGGAAGGTGAAATTGTCCCATTGGATGAAGATCTTCGCCGAGACCACCCGGATCTGGACCCGGGCATAGTAACTCTGATTCACCGGGACGCCCTGGAGGCCGCCGGCCTCCGGATCGCCAGGGTCGGCCAGGGGGACGGCCATCCGATCCCGACCCCGCAGCCCCACATCGGTCCAGACCTCCAGGTTCCGGGTGTCGAAGAAGACGTTGTGATATCGGATGCCTACGTCCCAGCTCTTCTCCGGCCCGTAGCTCCAATCAGGCATGGCCTCCCAGATCTGCCCTTCCCCCTGCAAAGTCAGACCATCGAGGAGTGGGGTGAGCGGGACGCGTCCGGACAGCTCAATCCCGGTCCGCATCCCCCCAGCCACCGTAGGACCTCCCCGATCGAAAGGCAGTCCGGTGGGATGAAGGGAGTCGGGATCCACCCCCAGGAAGGCAGCCCCCAGCGAAAGGTCACCCTGCTGGAACTCGGCACCGACCCGGAAGCCGGTGAGCTCCTGGAAGCGCGGGGGATATCGATCCACGACCTCGGTTCCGTTCTCCTCGTCCCCATTGGCCTCATCCCCATCGCCGTTCCCGCTCTCGGGTGGCTCTTCGGCCGGGAGTTCAGGAAAGACCATGGAGGGGACCGCTTTGCGGCCCGACTCCCCTTCCGCGAAGAGGGAGACGCCCAGGACAGGGGACGTCCAGAGGCGGCCATGAAGCGTGGTACCAGCCTCCCCATCCCAGCTCTGCCGCTCCATACTCGCAGACGCCCCGACGAAATTGCCCAGGAGGGCGCCGGCTTCGACGCCCTGGACACCATCGGGCCAGCCCGTTCCTCCCTGCCTTCTGGCTTCGGCCTCTGCCCACCAGGACCCCCGATCCAGGGCCAGTCGGCCTCCGACCTGACTCCGGGCCTCCTGGGTGATGAGGGTGTCAGCGTCCGCGCCATCTCCACCCACACCCAGGGAGGAGTGATGGTAGAAGCCGTCGGCCAGGATGTCCTGCCAGATCCGATATCGCCCCTGAAGACGCCAATCCGTTCGATTCACATCCCGAGGGTCGAAGAAGTCCTCGGTCCGTCGCGAGGTCATCCGCCTCACAGACCAGGCCAGACCACCATCCTCGTTCCGCAGGATGGCATGTCGCAGATGGACTCCGTAGGCAGCCCCGGGCTCCTGCCGGGCCGGTCCGTCAGTGTCGATCCGATCCAGGGCCAGGAGAACGTTTCCCCCCAGGGCATCGGGGTGGGCGAAGGTACCCCGGAATAAATTGGTCTGAAGATCTCCGGTCCCCACCTCCAGGAGCGTGTAGACCCGTGGATCCACCATCTGCATTCCCAGAAGGTGGACTCTGATCTCGCCCATCCTCCTCTCGACCCGCACCCGATCCAGTCCAACCAGACCGATCCGGCTCAGGTCCAGGACACCGCCGTCCAAGGGGGCCAGTTCCGAACCGTCCACAAAAACCCGGACCCGGCCTGGACCCAGGCCCATGCCCAGAATCGTGACCGGATTTCCATGATCTCCCCCACGGATCCCCAGCACGCCGGGGACCTCCTCCAGGAGCTCAGCCAGGGTGACCGCCCGACTGGCCTGGATCCCTTCCCGATCCCATTCCCAGATCCCCGTCCGCCACCCGGGTGGAACGGGCTGGGACATCTCCGGGAGATTCCGGGGGATGATGCTATCCTCCGGGGCGATCTCGGCCTCGGGAATCTCCTGGTCGGGAATCGTGTCCAGGTCGGGTGGAGGTGGGAGCTCCGGCAGGGTGTCGGGCTCCATGGGCGGCGGCTCGTCGGGCACCGTGTCCCTGGAATGAGGCATACCATGGGCCAGCACGCCGGCCTTCCCGATAATCGTTTCCTGGCCCTCGCTCCCGATTTCCTGGCCCACACCCCCGAGAGGAGCGGAGACGAGAAGGAGGAGTACCATCCCCCCGACCACACCACAATTCGCCAGATGACGCATGTAGACTAACTGCTCCTGGCCAGGAGCCACTCGGCAAGGAGCCGGGTGGGAAACCCAAAGCCCCCCTTCCGGTGATAGGGGCGGTCGCTCTCACCGTACGCCGTACCGGCGATGTCCAGGTGGGCCCAGGAGGTGGAGCCCACGAACTCGGACAGGAACCAACCGGCCGTGATGCTACCGGCTGGCCGTCCCCCCACATTCTTCAGGTCGGCCACGGTACTTTCCAGCTGCTTTCGGTACGGCTTCCACAGGGGGAGGGGCCAGCAGCGCTCCCCACTCCTATCACCGGCCGCCCTCAGCTCGTCCATGAGATCGTCATCGGTTCCCAGCAGGGCTGCGGCGTGGTGACCCAGGGCAACGACGCAGGCCCCTGTGAGAGTCGCACAGTCCACCACCGCGGCAGGAGAGAAGTGATCCACCGTGTACGAGAGGGCATCGGCCAGGATCAATCGCCCCTCCGCATCAGTGTTGATGACCTCCACCGTCTTTCCCGCTCGGGTCCCGATCACGTCGCCGGGCTTGTTGGCCGAGCCGTTCACCATGTTCTCGGAGGAGGGAACCACCCCCACCACATTGATGGGCAACTGGAGGAGCCCCACCGTCTTCATGGCACCCAGGACGGCAGCCCCGCCGGACATGTCGTACTTCATGGACTCCATCCCCTTGGCCGGTTTCAGCGAAACCCCCCCGGTATCGAAGGTGAGTCCCTTCCCCACCAGCGCCACCATGGGGACGTCATCACCGGCTCCGCGATGCTCCAGCACGATGAAGCGGGGCTCTTCGTCCGATCCCCGGGAGACGGACAGCAACGCCTCCATCCCTTCCTCTTCCAGCTCCCCGGGGCCCAGGATCCGCGAACCGAACCCGTAAGCGTCGGCCAACTGTTCCGCCACCCAACCCAGGTGCGTTGGCGTGGCCACGTTCCCCGGTCGCCACTGGAGATCCCGGGCCAGGTTCTGTCCCTCCGCAACCGCATGGCCGGTCCGGACCGCTCCGTCTCCATCCACCTCCTCAGGATCCTGAGCAGAAGAATCCAGGTGAAGCCACCCCTCCGTCACCAGGGGCGGCGGGCCATCTTCTTCCTCCGGGTCCTTCTCCGAGACCAGCTCCCTGAAGTCCCAGGAAGCCAGGGCCATACCCTCGGCTGCCGCCTGGACTCGGTAGGCCACGTCGTGCACGTTCACCCCTTCTCCATTCCCCTGGGGAACCAGGAAGGAGAGTTGAGTGACCGAGTTGGCCTCGGCCAAGCGAACCGCCCGCCCCGCCACCCGCCGAATCAGGTCTGCATCCATTTCGTCCTGGGGGCCTGCGCCCAGGAATGCGACACGAGCCGGGCCTTCCTCCTCTGAGGCATAGAGCAGAAGGGAGTCTTCCTCCCGTCCGCGAAAATCTCCACGGGAACGAGCCCGGGAAAGGATCCCCCCCAGAGCCTGGTCCAACTCAGCAGCCAGTCCGACAAGATCCTCCCTGGACTGGAAGACGGGGACGGCCAGCAGTTCTGATGCTTCCTTCAGGGGTGAGGTGGTGCGGAATTCCAGCTCCATATGACGGTCCCTTCCGTGACTCTGGATTCAGATTGGAGACGAAGCCCCGTGACGTTCGATCGCCCCGGAAACTGCAAGGGATCTGATTGGGCAAGTCATGATGCCCGATCAGACAAGAAAAGCTTCCAAAAGTAGATATACCTTCGGGAGAGGGGCAAGGCATCCCGCGGAGCCGGCACACCTCCACCCGGGCCGGGTAAGGGGCCAGGAAAAGGAAACGGAAGGAAACGGAAGGAAATTTCCCTGGAGCACCGAGGAGGCACCGCTGTGGATGGACGACTCGAAGGACGACTGGCCCTCGTCACCGGTGGCACTGGCGCCCTGGGTCGATATGTGGTGAAGCGGCTCCTGGAAGCCGGCGCCTGGGTCCACGTGCCCATCTATTCGGCCGCTGAGGCCCAGGAGTTGGAGAACTTCCTGGGGGATGGGGCCGAAGCCGTGACCTTCCATCCTGACAGTGATCTCACCGATCCGGATGTGGTGACTCGGGTCGTGGATGCATGCAGAAGTGAAGATGGAGAGGTGGGCCCTCACATCCTCCTGAATCTGGCCGGGGGCTTCTTCATGGCGCCCATTGAGAAAACCGAGCCCGAGGACTGGGAGCGAATGATGGGAATGAACGCCACCACGGCGTTCCTCTGTTCCCGTCAGGTGTTCGGGCACATGAAGGCCAGAGGCTGGGGACGGATCGTGAACGTGGCAGCCCTCCCTGCCCTGGAAGGAGGAAGCTCGGACCTGACCGCCTATGGAGCCGCCAAGTCGGCTGTCCTGAACCTCACCCGCTCCCTGGCTCGAGAGGGAGCCGGCCACGGCATCACCGTCAACGCGGTGCTCCCAACCATCATCGACACCCCGGCAAACCGGGATGCCATGCCCAAGGCCGACACCTCGGCGTGGATCCCACCTGCCGAGATCGCCCGGGTGTGCCACTTCCTGGTCGGAGACAATGCCCGGGTCGTGAACGGGGCAGCCCTGACGCTGGATCTGGGGCGCTGAGACCACCTGAGGACCGACTTGGGGATCTGGGTGGATTTTTCTCCGGGAAGCGTTGAGATTTGTTCTCAATCTCAACGAAACACCCCTCAAACACCCGACTGTCTGGACCCCACCCATGGATCGTCACTGGAAGGATCACTCGACATCACATCCCCTTCCCTGCTCCGCCTCGATCCCGGAGCGGGCTCGGGGGTCCGGGCTCGTGGGATTCCTCCTGGCCTTCATCGTCCTCCCTTTCCTGCTCCTCCTGGCAGGGTGTGAGGACGAAAGTGAACCGGTGGTGAATGTCTACAGCCACCGCCACTACGATACGGACGAGGCCCTCTTTCAGCGTTTCTCCGAGCTCTCAGGAATCCGGGTCCGGGTCGTGAGTGCTTCAGCCGACGAGCTCATCGCCCGGCTGGAGAGAGAAGGTCCGGCCTCCCCTGCCGATGTTCTCATCACCGTGGACGCGGGGCGCCTCCACCGGGCCAAGGAACGGGGTCTTCTTCAGCCCATCGAGTCCCAGACCCTGAATGCGGCCGTGCCGGCCCACCTTCGGGATCGGGACGGCTACTGGTTCGGCCTGACCCAGCGCATTCGGATCCTGGCCTATGCCAGAGATCGTGTGGACCCCGATTCCCTGACCACCTATGAGGAGTTGGCGGAGCCGGAGTGGGAAGGACGGATCGTCGCTCGGACCTCAGAGAACATCTACAACGTCTCCCACATGGCTTCCCTGGTTGCGGCACTGGGCCCTGAGGCGGCCGAGGAGTGGGCCCGAGGCGTCGTGGCCAACTTCGCCCGTTCTCCTCAGGGGAACGACACGGATCAGATCCGAGACGTGGCCGCCGGAGTCGGGGACGTGGCTCTGGTGAACTCGTACTATGTGGGGCGACTCCTGGGCTCGGATGACCCTGAAGCCCGGGAGTTGGGCCGTCAGGTAGGCATCATCTTTCCCAATCAAGAGGACCGGGGAGCCCATGTGAACGTCTCGGGGATCGGAGTCACAGCCCACGCCCCCAACCGGGAGCACGCCATCGCGCTCATGGAATTCCTGGCAGGTGAGGAGGCTCAGCGCGCCTTTGCCGAAGCCAACTTCGAATACCCGGTCCGAGACGGGACCTCCTGGGCCCCAGAGCTTCAGGCGTGGGGAGAGTTCCGATCGGACACTCTGGAGCTGGCACGCCTAGGGGAGTTGAACAACGAAGCCGTGCAGATCTTTGATCGGGCTGGATGGCGCTAGTGCCCTCATCCGGCCCCGGATCCCGGAGCTCTGCCCCTTCCCCACCACCGCCAGGAGGTGGCCCGAACTTCCGAAGCCCCCCTGACAAGCTGGATGGACTCTGGGAACGGTTCCGGCCACGTTGGCGGGTCACCCTCACCCCCTGGACGGTGGCCACCCTCTTGACGGTGGCCCTCATCCTCCTCCCGATCGCTGCCATCCTCCTGGGCATCTTCGGGGAGTCCAGCGACACCTGGAGACACCTGGCGTCCACGGTTCTTACCGACTACCTGGTGAACTCCACGGTGCTGGTCATAGGGGTCGGGACCGTGACTCTGGTGGTGGGTGTGGGCACGGCTTGGCTTGTGGCCACCTGTGAGTTCCCAGGCCGCCGGATCCTGGAAACGGGGCTGATCCTTCCCCTGGCCATGCCGACGTACATCATGGCCTACACCTACGCGGAGCTCTTCGCCCACACGGGACCCGTCCAGAGCTTTCTCCAGCTGATCTTCTCGCCCGGTTCCACTGCAGGACTCCGGACGGCTCTCATGTCGTTGCCCGGCGCGACCTTCATCCTGGCCCTGGTCCTCTACCCGTACGTGTACCTCATCACCCGGGCCTCATTCCTGAAGCAGTCCGGGGGCGTCCTGGAAACCTCCCGGATCTTGGGAAAGAGTGGATGGAGCTCCTTTTTCCAGGTCGCTCTTCCCATGGCCCGGCCGGCGGTGGTGGCCGGTGTGACCCTGGTCCTCATGGAGGTCCTGAACGAATATGGGGCCGTGACCTATTTCGGGGTGTCAACCTTCACCACCGGAATCTTCAGGGCATGGTTCTCCCTGGGCGATACCCCTTCCGCCATCCGGCTGTCGGCCTGCCTCCTGGCCTTCGTCTTCGTGTTGATCCTGGCTGAACGGGCTCAGCGGGGACGGGCGCGCTTCGATCACGGATCCAGTCGCTATCGGCCCGTAACCCCATTTCAACTTCAGGGGGCCCGGGCCTGGCTCGCCACCCTGGCATGCGCAATCCCCGTCTTGCTGGGATTTGTCGTGCCCATGATCCAGCTGGTGACCTGGGCCCTGGAGGCGGCTCCACAGGCCCTGGACAGCCGATTCTTCGCTCTGGCCCTCAATTCCTTCGGGCTGGCCCTGGCTGCAGCGCTGGCCGCGGTTGCTGCCTCCCTTCTCATCGTCTACTCGGTCCGACTCTCCCCGACCCCCCTCCTCCGACTCTCCTCTCGGGCTGCCTCCCTGGGCTATTCCGTACCCGGGGCCGTCATCGCAGTGGGAGTCATGGTCCCGTTCATCTGGGTGGATCGCCAGGTGGCCGGCTGGATTGCGTCCCTCACCGGCAGCACAGTGGGCCTCCTCCTGACCGGGACCGTCGCCGCCCTCGTCTTCGCCTACGTGGTTCGATTCCTGGCCGTGTCGCTGAATCCCCTGGATTCGGGTTTCGAACGCGTCTGTGGGAATCTGGATGAGACATCCCGCTCCCTGGGATCACCCCCCATGCGCACGCTGATCCGGGTGGACATTCCACTCCTTAAAGGGACCCTCCTCTCTGCAGGGCTCCTGGTCTTCGTGGATGTCCTGAAGGAGCTTCCCCTCACCCTCATCCTTCGTCCCTTCGACTTTGACACCCTGGCCACCCGTGCCTTTCAGATGGCAATGGATGAACAGGTCGCCGAATCGGCCCTGCCGGCCCTCCTCATCATCCTGGTGGGGCTCCTCCCGGTCATCCTGCTCAACCAACTCATCGGCCGGGAACGAGGCCGGTAGGCGTCAGGAAGGCTTGGCGGGCAGGCGGCTCAAGCCCTCGGATCAGTGGGTCGTGGGCCCGAGGTGGGGTGGTGATCCGTCGCCGGTCAGCGGAAGGCCGGATGGGGTTCCGTCACGTTCAGGGTCATCGCTCGGTACCTGCTCCTTCTCGGTTGCTTCGGCCAGGAGCGTCCGGACTGCCTCCAGGACCCGGGCAGGCTGGAGGGGAGGCGTGAGAACCGTATCGACTCGAATCCCTGGCGCCGGCATTTCCACGTCGGAGCGATCCAGAACCAGGAGCGGAGGTCTGTCGCCGGCCCCCCAACCGGCCACGAGGGACTTCGCATCCCAGGCGCCCGGTACCTGACGGTCCACGATCACCAGGTCGAAAGCCTCCCTGGAGCGCACCCACAACCCTTGCCCCTCACGATCGGAGGCTGCCGCCTCGACCTGGAAGCCGTGGCGGGAGAGGGCACGGGTGAGCAGTCGGGCCAGGGTAGGCTCATCCTCCAGGAGAAGGATGCGCGGACCCACGGATTCACCCGCCGCCCCTGGGCTTTGGTTCGCAGCCAGCTCCTGCTCCACCAGGGGCAGGAAAAGGGTCAGGAGCGTTCCTCCATCTCCGGTCGTCGTCGGCTCGATCCATCCGCCGTGGGCTTCAATCGTTCCTCGCGCCATCCGGAAAACCTGGTCCCGGTCTCTGGATCCCCCCTTCTCCCGGGTCGCCGCAGCCGGCGCCTTCCCCCCGCTCCCGGAGGATCCTCCATCCTCCTGAAGCTGAATTCTGGCCACCTCCCGGATTTCAGCCCCACTGGACCTGCTACGTCCCTCGGACAGAGATTCGGTTCCCTGATCTCCCGAACTCGCCGGAGGGGATGCGTGGGTCAGGCCCCAGGAGATCCGGATCCGATCCCCCGACTCGCACGACTCCCGGGCAACCCGGACCAGCTCCTCCAGCGCCCTCCGGAGGAGAAGGACATTTGCCCGGACCGGAAGGGGATCAGATCCAGGAGCCACGACGAACCGAGGACCGTCACCAGCGATACGGGCCAGGTCGTAGACCAGGGAAGCCAGATGATGGCTCAGTTCCAGAACCTCCTCTCCCACCTGGCCGAAGGAGGCATGGAGTTCCCGGAGCGCCTGGAGGTTGGAACGGAATTTCCCGGTGAGGTCATGGAGGTCACCCACCAATTCCCGGGTCTCCGTTGCCAGTGCCTCCGATCCGTCCAGGAGCTCCAGCGTCCCCTCCTGGACGCTCACCAGGTGGAGGAGGGCACCCGCCAGATCCGAACCAACGGCTGAGATGCCCGACTCCCTGGACTGATCCAGCCCCGTCGTGGATTCACCGGTATGGGCTCGGGTGGGCAACGACGTCTGGGAAGCAGCCTGCCCATCCTCCCTTTCAGCCTCTGGCTCCGGGCGGGAAGTGGTTTCGGAACTGGTCTCTGGAAACGGACTTGGGACTCCGTTGGAGGCCTGGTTGCGATTGGATTCGGCCACGGAATCCTTTTCAGGGGCCGTTGCCGGTCCCTCCATCGGAGTCATGGAGCTCTGGAGGGAGGGAGGAGCCAGAGCCTCGCTCGCTCTGGAAGAAGAACGGGCCAGGGATGCCAGGAGTGAGGGCGTCAACGTCCGTTCCATCCTCTCTGCAAGCTCGCCTGCCCGCTCCCGGTCCTCTCGAGTCCATTTCTGTGTTCCTGAGAGGGTCTCAAAGGCGATCATCCCCGCCACCCCGCCCCTGGCGTGGAGGGGAAGGGCCAGGATGGCTTGGATTTCCCCTTCCTCCAGATAATCCCGAAGGGCGCGGCCGGGACCACCACCAGAAGATGACTCCCCTCTGCCGTCCGCCACCTCCACCCGTCCCTCTCGAACCAGTGACTCGCGGAGAGCCGATCGGAGTCCCGGTGGATGATCTCGCTGGGGCTCGAACTTTCGACTGTCGTACCGGAACCGGGTCGCCTGAAGGATCGGTTCTCCTGGATCCCGGAAGAGCAGGACGGTCGCCTGCTCCACACCCAGGAGGAGGGCTCCTTCCCGGGTCAGCCGGCGAAGCTCCAGGAACTCCTCCAACCGAGTCCCGTCCGGGCCCCGATGCTGGTCGGGAACCACGAACCGACGAGGGGCGGAGCCGGACAATTCCTGTCCGCTGCCGGACGGTCCTTGCCGGGATCCGGGAGAACTACCCGGTCCTACCACTCCCAGGGGCTGGAGAAGTGGGCGACCGCCTGAACGAGCCTGGGGATCACTCATAGTGGGGCTGGAAGGAGAGGTGACCGAGGGTCAAGGGTATCATCCTGCGAGAGTACGAACCGGATACGTTTCGAATACTACATCTGTTTCCGCAAGAGGTGCAATAGGGATTCCCGGGTATCAGGGAGGACCAGGCAACCCCTGGGCCAGGGCCTGAAGGGTCCCGTCATGGCATGGATCCGCCGCCGGCCCCTTCTGCACCCGCCCCCGTTCCTGCCACCTGGCGAACGAACGAGGCCACACGATCGAAATACTCGGCTCCAGCCACCATGGGGAGATCATTGTGGCCCGCCCCTGACACCCGATAGAACCCCTGAGCGTTGGGCGCCGTGGCATGAATCGACTCGCCCATGGCCGGGGGGATCAGTCGATCCGCGCCCCCGTGGATCACCAGAATCGGGTGTTGGGTCGACTGGACTGTGGACAGCGTGTCGAAGTGCCCGTGAAGCCGGCTCATGAGGAATGACGGGATGAAGGGGTAGACCTCCCGCGCCATGGCATGCAAAGAAGTGAAGGTGGACTCCAGGATCAATCCACCCACCGGAGAAGAGGTGACTGCCGCCACCCCGGCGGCCACGAAACCACCCAGGGACCGTCCATGGAGAACGACCCTGTGGGCTCCACCCACCTCATCGGCAACCCAGTCCAGGGCTCTTCGTCCATCCAGGAGCGCCCCCTCCTCACTGGGACGGCCCTGGCTCCGCCCATAGCCCCGGTAACTTAGGAGGAACACCGAAACTCCTCGCTCCACCAATCCTCGAGCAGTGTGGACCCGAATG
>PWWP01000187.1 GCA_003562075.1 Gemmatimonadota bacterium | reverse complement strand
TGGCCGAGATCCCCGGGGTGGTGGTGGGCCGGAGCACCAACGCCAGCGGGGAGGAGGGGGTGGTGCACCTCCGGGATGTGGCCCAGGTCACCGACGGTTTTGCCGACCGGGAATCGTTGGCTCGGTATGGGGGACAGGAGTCGGTGGGGCTCCTGGTCTTCAAGGAATCGGGGGCCAACACGGTCCAGGTGGCCCGGGTGGTCGACGAGGTGCTGAGCCTCCTCCGCCAGGAGTTCCCTGAAGTCACCCTGGACGTGGCCCACTCCCAGGCCGGGTTCATTGCCGACTCCATCGACAATGTGGTGTCGGCCCTGGTGCTGGGGGGGATGCTGGCCTTCCTGGTCCTCTTCCTCTTTCTCCGGGAGCCGAGGTACCCGGTGGCGGTGGCCCTGGCCATCCCCATCTCGGTCATCGGGACCTTCGTCCTCATGGACCTCTCCGGCGTTTCCCTCAACATCATGAGTCTGGGCGGGTTGGCGCTGGGGGTGGGGATGCTGGTGGACAACTCTATCATCGTCCTGGAAAACATCTTCCGGCACCGGGAGGCCATGGAGGGCCGGAGGAATGGGGCGCCTGAGGGCCATGGCGACAGGAGGAGTGCCCAGGGGAGTGAGGTGCGCAGGGAGGCCGAGATGGGCAGGGGCGGCGAGGGCGCCGGTGAGGCGGCGGCTCGAGGCGCGGGAGAGGTGGCGGGAGCCATCACAGCCTCCACGCTCACTACCATCGCCGTCTTCCTCCCCATCGTCTACGTGGAAGGGGTGGCCGGTGAGCTCTTCCGGGACCTCTCCCTGGCGGTGGCCTTCTCTCTCCTGGCGTCCCTCCTGGTGGCCCTCACCCTCCTCCCGGTCATGGCCGCCCGATTTCGGATGGATGAGGCCGGTCCGGAGGACCCCACCCTGCCACCGCTCCTCCCGGGCCCCCGGCCCCCGGGCCTGGCTGCCACCCTCTGGTGGGGCGCCCAGGGGGTAGCCCGACTTCCCCTCTGGCTCCTGGCCACCGCATGGGCCGTGACCCGGGCCCTCCTGGGCTTCTGGTGGGGGGGCATCCGGCAGGTAGGCCGATGGCTCTTTGCACGCCCTCTGGCCCGCTTCGATCAGGGCTTCAGCCGGTTCGCATCCCGCTATCACCGGGCGCTGGAGTGGGCCCTGGACCACCGAGGGCTGGTCCTGGGGCTGGCCGGGGCCGCGTTCCTGGGCACCGTGGTGGCGGCCCTGACGCTGGACCGTGACCTCCTGCCCCGGGTGGATCAGGGAGCCTTCGAACTCCGGGTCGAACTCCCGGAAGGAACGGCCCTCTCCCGAACAGACGAGGTGGCCCGGACCGTGGAGTCCATCCTCCTGGATGACCCGGATGTGGCCGCCGTGTTTTCCCAGGTGGGTCGGGATCCTCGGCGCCTGGCATCCTCCGACGATCCCTCCGGGCTCCACACGGCAGACCTGCAGGTCCGGATCCGAGAAGGAACGTCCACCGATCCCGTCATGGCCCGGCTCCGGGCTCCCCTGACCGGTGCGGTGCCGGATGGGACCCTCACCCTGCGGACGGGACAGGCCACGGCCCTGGGTCAACTCCTGGGCGGAGCCGATGCCGACATCGCCATCCGGATCCGGGGCCAGGATCTGGATCAGGCCATGGATTACGCCGAGCTGGTGGTGGCTGAACTGGAAGGGGACCTGGCCCAGGGGGCACAGCGCCTCACCAACCTGCGGGTGGGCACGGAGCGGGGGCATCCGCAGATCGGGGTGGAGATCCTCCGGGAGGAGGCGGCCCGGTTCGGGCTCCGGGCTCGGGATGTGGCCGAGGCCGTGGAGCATGGGATGCGGGGGATGGTGGCCACCGAGTTCTTCACCTTCGACCGGACCGTGCCGGTGGTGGTGCGCCTGCCCGATGAGCTCCGCTACGACCGGGCCACGCTGGAGCGACTCCAGGTGGCCGGGGTGCCCCTCAGGGAGCTGATCCAGGTGGAGGAGTCCCTGGGACCGGCCGAGATCCGGAGGGAGGATCAGGGACGGGTGGTGACGGTCCTGGCCGACGTGTCTGAGGGTGGGCTCGAGCGGGCCGTTCAGGTGGCCCAGGCTGCTGTGAGCCAGGTTCCCCTGGCTGGAGGGCTCCAGGTGGAGGTGGGGGGCGAGAATGAGGAGATGCGCCGGTCCTTCCGGGATCTGGCCTTCGCCTTCGGGCTGGCCCTGATCCTGGTCTACATGATCCTGGCCGCCCAGTTCGAGTCCTTCCTCCACCCCTTCACCATCCTTGCGGCCGTGCCCCTGGCTCTGGTAGGCGTCATTCTGGCCCTTCTCCTGACCGGTCAGGGCCTCAACACCATGAGTCTCATCGGGATGGTCATCCTGGTGGGGATCGTGGTGAACGACTCCATCGTGAAGGTGGACTTCATTGTACGGGCCCGTGGGGCGGGACGGGGCCTCAGGGAGGCGGTGGTGGAGGCCGGCCTCATCCGCCTCCGGCCCATCGTCATGACCACGGTGACCACCGTCCTGGGGCTCACGCCCATGGCGCTGGGGATCGGGCGGGGGGCCGACCTCCGGGCGCCCCTGGCCATTGCCGTCATCGGGGGCCTCCTGATGGCGACGCTCCTGACCCTCATCGTCATCCCCGTCCTCTTCTCGGTGGTGGAGGAGCTCCGGGGAACGGTCCCGGCCCGGTCGGCGGCTTACCAGCGTTCCGAGTCTCCAGAGGTGACTGGGGTGGGAGGGGGTGAGCCGGCACCTGTCCCCTGGGCCCGGGAGGAGGGCCCGTGATCCGCCTGGCCATCCGACGCCCGGTGGCGGTGGCCATGGTCTACCTGTCGGTGGGACTCCTGGGGGTGGCGGCGTGGACCAACCTTCCCCTGGAGCTCCTCCCCGACGCCAGCTTTCCCCGCCTGAGCGTGACCCTCCAGTGGCCTGGCGCCTCGCCGGAGACGGTGGAGGCCCGGGCTACAGCGCCCATGGAGGCGGCCATCCAGCGGATCCCTGGCGTGGAGCGAATCACCTCCACTACCCGGGAAGGAGAGGCCAGCATCCAGGTGGAGTTCCACCGGGACGTGGACATGGACTTCGTCCGCCTGGAGTTGACCGAGCGGATCGGGGGGCTGGAGGATGAGCTTCCCGATGGCCTTCGGCCCCCGGTGGTCACCCCCTATGTCCCCCAGGAGTTCGAGACCGAGGCCAGCCAACCCTTCCTCCACTACAGCTTCACCGGCCCCCTGGTCCTGGAGGCCCTTCGTCTGCACCTGGAAGATGAGGTGATCCCCGCGCTCCTCCGGATCGAAGGGGTCCAGGAGGTGGTGGTGGAGGGGGGCCGGCAGCGACTCCTGGAGGTGGAGCTGGATCCGGACGCCGTGGAATCGCTGGGGCTCCAGCCTGGATCGGTGGTGGCGGCCCTGTCCGAACTGGACCTGGTCCGGGAGGCCGGGGCGATCCGGTTCGGTGACGCCGAGTGGGCCGTGACGATCCGGACCCGGCCTGCCGACCTTCGGGAGCTCCGGGAGAGCCTCCTCCCTGGCGAGTGGGCCACCCCCATCCGGGTCGACGATGTGGCAGTGGTCCGGGACACCTTCGAGGAGCCTTCCAGCTATTTCCGGATCAACGGATCGCCGGCGGTGAGTTTCCAGGTGGTGAACGCCCGGGGCACCAACGTGGTGAGGCTGGCGGACCGGGTGAAGGAGCGGATAGACGCCATGGAGGGCCGTCACCCGGCGGGAAGTGAGATGGTCCTGAACCTGGATCAGAGCGAACGGATCCGGACCCAGTTGTGGGATCTGCGGAACCGAGCGGCAGTGGCGGCGGTGGTCATCTTCTTCGTTCTCTTCGCCTTTCTCCGGTCGGTTCGAAGCGCCGCCATCGTTTTTGCCACCATCGCCTTCTCCATCCTCATCGCTCTGAACCTGGTCTACTTCAGTGGGCTCTCCCTGAACCTCCTGACCCTCATGGGGCTGGCCCTGGGGTTCGGGCTCATTGTCGACAACTCCATCGTCGTCCTGGAGAACATCTACCGTCGGTGGCAGGGGGGGGAGGCGCCTGCAGTGGCCGCCGAAGAGGGGGCGAGGGAGGTGGTCCTCCCCATCCTGGCCTCCACCGCTACCACCTGCATTGTCTTTCTCCCCTTTCTCTACCTCCAGGGCGAGCTTCGGATCTACTACCTCCCCCTGGCGGTGGTGGTGGGGCTGACCCTCCTGGCCTCCATCTTCGTGGCCTTCACCTTCATCCCGGCTCTGGCTGCCCGGATCCTCCCTGGCCAGCCTCATGACCATTCCCCTGTCGGAGACGCCTCCTCCGTCGCCGGCCAGGGGGCCTGGGAACGAGGGGCCCCGACGCATGGGGCCACGGCCCCGGGGGGCAGGAGAGCTCGGTCCACGGTTCGACGCCTGCCGACCTACGATGGGGCTCGTCCCCCCCTCTACGTCCGCTTCTACGCCGGCCTCCTGGAAGGGACCCTCCGGGCGCCATGGGTCACCGTCCTGGTGGCGGGGGCCTGCTTTGCCGGAGGGTGGTGGCTCTTCACGAACCATGTGACCACCCAGGCGGTCTGGGGTGGGGGTGCCGGGGCCCAGCGCTCCTACATCCAGGTCGGGGTGACCCTTCCCCGAGGGGCCGATCTGGACCGGGTGGACCACTTTCTTCGGGAGTTCGAGGACCGGGTAGGGCGCATGCCCGAGGTGGATCACTTCATGAGTCGGGTGCAGGGGACCAGTGGGAGCTTGATGGTCTACTTTCCCGAGGAGCTGGAGTTCACGGCTGTCCCCCTGATTATCGAGGAGCAGCTCCGGGCCTTCGCCCTGGGCTTCAGCGGGGTCACGATCCGAGTCCTGGGGATGGGCCCCGCCTTCGGGACGGGCGGTGGGGGAACGGCGCCCAACTACCGGATCACCCTCCTGGGCTACAACTACGAGCGGCTGGCCGAGATCGCCGAGGACCTGGGGGCGCGGCTGGAGCGGAACGCTCGGATCGAGGAGGTGGACACGAACGCCACCGCAGGGTTCACCCGAGACCAGGCCTCGGAGTTCGTGGCCCGGATTGATCGGGAGGCGGTGGAGCGGCACCAGGTCACGGTGGCTGAGGTCGCCGGGCTCCTGAATGCCAGCCTCAGGGGCGGGGAGCGGGCCGGTTTCCTGATGATGGGGGAGGAGGCCGTCCGATATGAGGTGAAGCTGGCCGGCT
>PWWP01000328.1 GCA_003562075.1 Gemmatimonadota bacterium | reverse complement strand
TTTCCAGGTACATCCAGCGGGTTCGACACCGATGGCTCCAGGATCCTCCGGTTCCTCCGAGGGGGCGACCACGTCAAACCCGAAGCCAGCCTCCTGACGCTCACCGCTCACTCCATGGGGGGGACCCGGCCCCGGGACTGGGAACCGGAACTGGTGGAGGAAGCCCTCGCCCTGCCTCCCGACCATCTCCTGGGCGTGGTGGCCCGGCAGATGGCCTCAGCCCACGCCCTGGACCGAGGAGACCCTGAACGGGCAGCAGATCACCTGGGTCCGGTACTGGAGCGGATCGACAGCTACCCTGGCCCGGTTCGACCTGGCCTCCTGGCTCAGGGAGCCTATCTGGCCGCCCTGGATGCCGACGGCGTGGACCACGCCCGCCATCTCCTGGGACAGATCCGGGGGGAGGGAATCGGGTCTCGGCATCGGATCCTTCTGGCTCAGGCCGCCGTGTCTGGCCGGGACGGACGGGCAGAAAAGGCCCGGGATCTCCTGGCCCAGGCCCGGGCCGCCATCGGTGACCCTCTGGAGCCGGGGATGGCCCGGGCCGAAAGGGAATGGATCCAGGCGCTGGCCACCGAGTTTCAGGACGCGGACCCTCCTTGTCAGGGGTGAGACCCGGCCCCACCACCCCCTGGAGAATCGGGCTCGTAGGAGGTCCGGAGGGTAATCCGGCGTTCCCCGGCCTCGGGCTCCAGAACCCAGTTTTCCTGGTACACGGTGCCATCCCCCATGTCGTGATAGTCGATCCCGGTCACGACCCCGTCTTCCCCCTCGTATTCCACTCTGAAGAGGCCGGGTTCCGGACTGCTCCCCCGATAGAGGAGTGGTGGACCCTGTGCCTGGAAGACCCAGGCTTCATAGCCTTCCTTCTCCGGGTTCCAGCGTTGCATGACGTGGGCCTCCCACCCGCCTCCACCCTGGGGAGGGACGCCCTGAAACTCCACCTTCATCCAGGCGCCATCGAAGACCCATCGGTACTCCAGCTCTCCTGTGCCTTCCTGACCGTCGGGGAACTGACTTACCGTAGTCCAGCTCCCCACCAGGAAGTCGATGCGCTCGTGCTCTGGAGAGAGTGTTTCCTGGGCCTGGAGGGGAGGAGGGGCCTGCAGGACGCCCAGGACCAGAAAGGCAGCTACCGTCAGGATCCCGCGATCCCATGAGGGGGTCATCGGACCCATGGAGACACTCCAGAATTGGGGGACAAGGGCCGTTATTGAAGGAGCTGGACCCCATGGGGCCCGGCCATGGATTCACAGTTGCACGCGTCCTCACCTGGAAGCAAGGTTTTTTCGTGGAGGACCCTACCGCCCTGAAGAGTTGGGTCGCCCCGGAGAGTTGGGTTTCCCTGGAGAGACGCGTCAGCCTGGGGATTGGATCCCGTTGGGGGTCCAACGGTCCCTGGATCGAACGGTGGGGCACACGAGCGCGGTTCGGGCGTAATGATCCCTGGATCGGAGAGAGCTCATGGGCCTATCCTTCCATGGAATCCACTCATTCACCTGCGGCACGAGGAGTCCAGGATGACGGTATCCAGCCAGGACACGGAGCGACTGATCACGACGGCACAGGAGATGGTAGCTCCCTCCAAAGGGATCCTGGCCGCCGACGAAAGCACAGGAACCATCACCAAGCGCTTTGCCTCCATCGGGGCGGAGAGCACCCCCACGAACCGTCGAGACTACCGAGAACTCCTCTTCCGGACAGAGGGGATGGCGCAGTTCATCAGCGGCGTCATCCTCTTCGATGAGACCCTACGACAGGAGGGCTCCGACGGAACCCCTCTGGTGGAGCTTCTGGAGGGTCAGGGGGTGATCCCGGGGATCAAGGTGGACAGGGGAGCCAAGCCCCTCCCCGGGTGTCCCGGCGAGACCGTGACCGAAGGGCTGGACGGGCTCCGGGACCGGCTGAAGGAGTACCGGGAGCTGGGGGCTCGATTCACCAAATGGCGGGCCGTCATTCGCATCGGCGACGGCATCCCCAGTCGAACCTGCGTGGAAGCCAATGCCCACGCCCTGGCCCGGTACGCAGCCCTGAGTCAGGAAGGGGGACTGGTTCCCATTGTGGAACCGGAGGTGCTCCTTGACGGGGATCATTCCATTGATCGATGCGCTCAGGTCACCGAAGCAGTCCTGCGGGAGGTCTTCCATCAGTTGGGTCACCAGCGCGTCCTGCTGGAAGGGATGGTCCTGAAGCCCAACATGGTCCTTTCGGGATCCGACGCCGGCCAGCGGGCAGGTCCCCAGGAGGTGGCCCAGCGAACAGTGGAGTCCTTCCTTCGAACCGTCCCGGCCGCCGTCCCTGGAATCGCGTTCCTCTCCGGGGGACAGAGCGACGAAGAAGCCACGGTGAACCTGGACGCCATCAACCGGCGAGCAGAAGAGGTGGATGCACCCTGGGAGCTGACCTTCTCCTACGGTCGGGGGCTGCAGGCCGCACCGTTGCAAGCCTGGGGCGGAGACCCGGCCAACGGGGATGCCACACAGGCGGCCTTCCTGGAACGAGCTACCCTCACCAGCCAGGCCCGGCAGGGACGCTACGACGCCGTGTAGGCGGGCCCGGGCCCCCGGTCCAGGCCCCAGAACAGCGCCACTGGATCGGGCGCGGGGTCAACGACCTGGGTGAGGGCGAGCCATCACTGCCGGAAGAGGTGACCCGAGTCCGGGTGGTAGCGCATGAAAATGCCATGGAGGATCTGGTCCGTTCGGACCTCCGGAACCGGCCCCACATGTTCCACGAACCCATCGGGGTGAAAGATGAGGACCGTGTCGTCGTCTCCGTGTCCCATCCCGCCGGAGTACTGGGCCTGGCTCCCGTGGACGATCCGGGGAGATCCGAAGCGACGGTTCAGCTCCCCAGCCACGGAGGCCACCAGGACGTTGGTGCTGTTGGCCATGCCGGCCCGGGACATGTACGTCCCCTCATAATCCAACTGCTCCGTATCCACCACCGCCGCCAGGTCGTAATCGGAGGTGAAGGGGAGACGGCGAACCGGGTCCATGATCAGCCCGTCACGGGCCCAATCATGGGAGGAGCTCCCGAAAGTCTGCCCGGCAAAGGCCGTCCGTCCCCCCTGAAGCTGGGCAATGTACTCCCGGGCGTTGGGCCCCGTAGACGTCAGAACGGGAAACCCTGCCCCCTGGGCCTGCTGGCGGTCGGCTTCGGAACGAGCAATCAGGAGGCCGGTCTCCGGGCAGACCTTTGTCTTCAAGGCCAGGGGCTTGGCAGGAAAACCCCGCTGGATCCAGGGGAGGGCCGCCCGTTTTCCGGTCCGGAGAGCCACCACGTACCCCCGTTCCCGGGCAAACTGGACCAGGTCATTCCAGTGGGACCGGAGAATGCCGAAGAAGGCAGGATCTGAGGCGGGCTGGGCGAAGGCCATGGTAGGGTCACTCCTTGAACGGGCTTGAGGGCCCTTGAAACAGGTTCTCGTTACCAGTCGTATCCTGTCCGAATCCCGACTCCATGGGCGAACTGATCACTCGACGGTAGTAGCATCCGGAAAGACCCCGCAAGGGCTCGTCGAGGAAGTGGGCCGTGCCGTTCCGGCCACAGGGGGTCCGCCTTCCCCAGGGACCGCCCAGCCCCGCCCCGGTGGAACGGGGGACCCGACGCATACCTCTTGAACCAGCTTCCAAGGGCCGTATCATGATGTATTCATTATAATGCTATGATGAATACATTATACTTCTCTGGGTCAGGTGGCTGGATCGTGGGCTTCCTGGACGTCTTCCGGGAGGTCATCCGGCCTGTTCCAGCTCTTGAGGGTCGCTGTGCTGCTGGAAGGGACCGGCGCCGCCTCCACGAGTCCAGCAGCCTGCAACGCATCCAGGAGAGCAGAGGGAGAGCGATGGTCCCCGGTCAGGAATCCCTGAGCCAGGGCCAGCGCCTCAGTCGGATAGATGGCGCACAGAGGCTCCCACCGGTCCCCGATCCGAGGCGCCACCCCCACCCCGGACCGGGATCGGTCCAGGAGCTTCCGAAGGAACCGGGGTTGGACCTGGGGCATGTCCACGGCGAGAACCAGGATGGGCCGGGGAGCCCCGGCCTCCAACCCCGCTACGATTCCGGCCAGGGGACCCATGCCTTCCCGACGGTCCCGAACCACCGGGATCTCCGGAACTGGTGAAGGCCCCTCAGGCGGGAGAGACAGGAAGATATCCTGGATTCCTGCTCGTCTCAGGGTTCGGATCTGGCCCTGCACCAGGAGCTGGCCACCCACCTCCAGGGTGGCCTTGTCCCGGCCCATCCGGGACGAGCGCCCTCCAGCCAGGACCAGACCCACCGGGGCCAGGGACCCGGTCACCTTCCCTCTGCCCGGAGCACC
Organism: Gemmatimonadota bacterium; assembly: GCA_003562075.1. Lineage (GTDB taxonomy): Bacteria > Gemmatimonadota > Gemmatimonadetes > Longimicrobiales > Gaopeijiaceae > PWLA01. Next base: position 858 of record PWWP01000328.1, on the reverse strand, counting down.
CCATCGGAGAGGATCCGGGCACGGAGTCCGCCTCGACCCTCCAGGGCCTCCTCGGCCCCGGGGGCGAAGGAGCGATCCATCCAGTAGCAGGGACTGCACTCGGCAGCCCCCTGGAAGCGGACCCCCTGCACTTCGAACTCCTCTCCGATGAGTTCGTTCAGGTCCACCCCCCGGGTCAGTGCATTCCTCCGGAAGGCCGAGGGATCCGGGTCCTGGACGTCCAGGGTCCGGCACAGCTCCTCGTAGATCTCCATGGAAAAGAAGGTGATCTGCCCCGGATAGTCATCCTTGTGATCGAAAAAGCGGTCCCCTTCGATCCCGCGGCCGGCCACGCACCGAACCTCCTCCACCTCCACCGTGGGATTCTGACCCGGTGGTTTCCCATGATGTCCGAAGAAGTTGTGGCCCGGCGAGATGTAGAGATGCTCGATGGTAATCATGTTGGTACCGATTCGGTTGACTGAATGACCCGTTCCGATCCGCTGTAGAGGTTGAAGCCCTTTCCCCGGGCGAATCCGGCCAGCGTCATCCGGAACCGCCGGGCAAAGTCCACGGCCAGGGAGGAGGGCGCACCCACGGCCACGATGAAGGGAATGCCGGCCATGAGCGCCTTCTGGAGGATCTCGAAGGACGCCCGACCACTCACGGCCAGGATCCGCTGGGAAAGGGGCGTTCTTCCTTCCAGGAATTCGTGTCCTACCAGTTTGTCCACGGCGTTGTGGCGGCCCACATCCTCCCGGACGGCCAGGAGTTTTCCGTCCACGTCGAAGAGACCTGCCGCATGGATGCCACCGGTCCGGCTGAAGACGGGCTGGGCCTCCCGGAGACGATCCGGAAGGGACCGAACCACTTCCGGAC
>PWWP01000288.1 GCA_003562075.1 Gemmatimonadota bacterium | reverse complement strand
CAGGGCGTAGTCGACCATGGCCAGGGAGCGGTCGGCCGTATTCATGAGCCCCAGCACATGCACGTTGGGAGGAATGAAGAACGGCTCGTCGTCGTCGCGGGCATAGGTGAGTGACACGGAATATTCTGGGATGCGTTTATCAGCCTCGAGCAACAGCAGGAGCTCGCCGAACACACGAGACAGGTTCGCCCGGTTCACCTCGTCGATGACCAGTACGAAGCGCTCCTCGGGGTTGGCGCGGGCCGCCTCACAGAATCGTAGAAAGACGCCGTCCTGCCGCTTGAACCCACCGCCCTCGGCCGGTCGGAGGCCCTGGACAAAGTCCTCATAGGAATAGGACTGGTGGAACTGGACCATCTCCACCTGTTCGGGAGCTCGACGGCCCATCAGCGCGTAGGCGACCCGACGTGCGACGAACGACTTGCCGACACCCGGCGGGCCTTCCAGCACCAGTGCCTTCTTGCGGGCCAGGAGATTCAGGATGGAAGAGAACTCCGTGGCCTCCAGGAAGAGTCCGTCCAGTGCGTGGTCCTCTGTGTACACCGGCCCATCTGAGTCGTTGGGGGGTGGGGGAGGGGGTGTCTCCTTCTCAATGACATGAAAGGCTGCGCGAACCCAGTCTAGATAAGGGCTGAAAAGCGTGAGCGACTTGGCGGTCACGCCGCGATCTGCAGGGATGTCCCAGGAACCGGTCCGCTCCCACTCCACCTCACGAAGGTGGGAAAACTCCTCCCGGTCATCGTCGAATCGATAGTCTGAACGGACACGGCCCCAACCCAGGATGGTGCTTCGGCCCCGCTTGGCGATGATGACGTCACCTTCCTTTATCTCGTAGGTGAACTGCCAGCAAGCCCGGGCTGTCACGGTCGGCCGTTCCCCTTGCGACGGGTGCTCTGCCAGAGCCGTTTCCATGGCGTCCTTCGAGTCGTAGGCAGTCAGATCGCCCGTGAACCCCCATCCCAGCCGGATGACGCCTTCCCGCTTGAACTCGGACCAGAGGCGTCCACCTTGGCCCGTTCCCACGAACCACACATTGGTCTCCGCCCCGAAGCGCTCGACTTTCCAGGCCATGGCCTCGTCCTCCGAAAACCGGGGCCACGAAGGCATGGACTCAGAGTCTGTCCTCGGAGGGTCCGCTTCGCTCTCGAGTTCCTTGGGAAGCCACTTGCCCACGAGTTCGGGGGAGTAGAAGTCGATCTTCTCCCCTCGCTCAGCCTCCAGCCGCTTGCGAATTCCAGCGACGGCTCGGTCGAGCTCTACTCGGTCCCTCGGAATCTCCGCGTCCGGGTCTGGACTCCACTTCTCACGAAAGCCCTGCACCAGGTCCCGCTTGAGGTGCTCTGAGGCCATCGGTTCAAAGGTGTCGGGAAAGAGCAAGTTCAGGACGACGTGCCGGAATTGCCTCCGCTCGGCGTAATCCACCTCCTCCAGCCATTCGGCGAACCGCCATGGGTCGGCCAAGAGGTGCTCGCGCTCGCCTCGGCCAAGGCGCTTCACGGCCTGGGTGAAGCGGATGGCGAAGTACAGCTCCCGCCACCGATGGGGGTTGAATTCCGTACCGGGATTCCCCAGTCCGCCTTCGAGGGGGGCATGCAGTGCCGGGTGGTCCTCGGGAAACTCCTCCCCAGACCATTCCCAGACCCGCCGGATCTGGACCCTCTTCGTCGCTCCCTTCATGGACTCTGGCGTAGGAAAGAGATAGAGGGCCAAGAAGATCTCCGCCGCAAGCTGGACGGCTGATGCGGGGGCGCCGGAGAGTTGTGCCTCCAACTTGGAGAAGAACGTGCCCTCGCCCTCATCTAGGTTTTGGATGTAGTGGCGATCGAGAGCGTTGGCATTGTCCAGGGTCCAGATCGAGCCGGCTTCGAAGATCGATCCGTCTCGAATGAGACATCGATCTCGCCACTGAGCCGCGGCGGTGTGGGGGGTTGACCAACCGGGGGGGCTGTCCGTGTCCAGGGGGACCTCCGAAGATGCGAGCTACGAGGCGATCGAGGGGCCATCAGGCCCATGGGCCCGATCATAACGTTCGGCACCGACAGGGGCGAATGTTGCGACTGCTGCGGTGGTCATCCGGTCCATTGGAAACCCCAGGGCGGGGCAATGTCGGACCCCTGTGCGACACTCATTCAGGTTCCAGTGTCCGACTCACTGCCCAGGAGTAGTTGTCATGACCCGCTTTTTCCCGACCGCGATGCTGATCGTTTCCCTTCTCCTCGGAGCCTGTGCTCCCGCCTCCATCAACCCGCCTGCCGAACCCACCCATGAGACGTCCAGGACCTTCGATGCCTCCTACGGAGAGGTCTGGGACGCGGCGGTGGATTGGTTCTCAGAAAGCAATATCCCCATCGGCCAGATTGAGAGAGCCTCGGGACTGATCGCCTCCGAGCACGAGCTCGGAACTGACGATGCTCTCATCGACTCCGGTCAGATCGATCCAGGTGACAGCCGCCTGCTAGGTTCGGATCGGACCGCAAACCTGAACGTGCGGGTCCGCGAGACGGACGACCGCGTCCTGGTTCAGATAGATGTGTTTGGCCGAGGACAGTTCACCTTCAGGGATCCCATGACGAACGCCACGAACACCATCGGGGCGCCACGCTGCGAGAGCACGGGGGAGGTGGAAACCTGGATCTTCGAGTACATCGAGGACTCAATTCACGGCTGAGTCGGGTCCGTCATCGTCCGAAGTCCATGGCCGGGAAGCGCGGCCCTTGCAACACAGGGCAGGGTGCGGTGGTCTATGGTTGCAAGAGTGCAGGAATCACCTGGACACCCAGCCCCCAGAAACCCCGACGGCCTACCGGGCCGCCAGGACCCGCACTTTCCCGCCCTCGGCAAAGCCGAGAATCCGACGATCCGCCGTCACCAGGGTGGCGCCCTCGATACGGGCGGCGGCGACGAGCATCCGGTCCACCGGGTCGGTGAGCCGAGTCGAATCAAGCAGAGCGCCCTGGAGCGCGGATCGCGGGGAAAGATCGAGTAGGAAGATCCCGGGCAAACCAAGGGCCTGGTCCACCCAGTCTTCCACCGGGCTCGTGAAGGCGATTCTCCCCTTCCGCACGAGCGTTCCCACCTCCCACACCGACATGGGGTGAATCAGGACCAGGCCCTGACGACTTGCGTCCCCGACCCAGTCATCGCGCCACGTCCCAGCTCTCACCCGTTGGAGAGACCAAGTCGCCCTCCTGGGTCCAGGGAGATCCCTGTCCATCGATGTACTGGCTGATCTCCGACCCCTGGCGCATCTTTCCATGGTAGGGGACGGCGGGCTTGGGGCCCCTTTCCCTCGGGCACCCCGTGCACCAGGGACCCACTGTCTGGGTCCTGAGCCACGTTGATCGGAGCATGACGGTGCTGGACGGCGCCACGGGATGGATCACGAACGGGGGCTCCTGAGTCGTCATGACCTGGCGTCTGGCGAGCTGATGGCCGTCATGGACCTCCCTGACCGGATCCATGCTGCAGGCGTCGGCCCCGAGGCCACCCTCCTGGTGCTGGGGGACCTCCAGGAGGTCCATGTCTTCCAGGAGCATGCCACCGAGCCCACCGTCTTCACGGGAGAGCTGGGCCCTGGGGACATGGTGTATGGATTCGGATCCCTCTGGCTCTACCAGCTCGATCAGCGGCTCCTTCGCCTGAACCCCTCGTCGGGGGCGGTGGAGGCGGAGATTCCCGACACGAATGTGGACGCCGGACGCTCGTCGTGCCCGGAGGAGCCCCGGCACGGCCCTCATCCCCCGCTCGCCCCTGCGAACCAGCTGATCCCGAGGTTGAACCTGGCCGTGTTCGCCGATTCGTTGATGGAGGCGGAGACTCCTCCACTTCGCACTTCGTCAAAGCGGCCAAACCCCAGGCGCAGGCCCACGTCGAAGGCGACGCTGGATGAAAAGAAGTGGAGGTAGCCACCGCCCAGGGTGAAGGCAGGTCCCGCAATCTCCACCTTGGGGCCGAGCAGGTCGGTCTCCGCAAGCCAGTAGCTGAGCGTTCCGTCCAGGTAGGGGGCACCCCTTCGCGCCTCCGATGCGAAATGGTACCTGACCCCCAGGTCGGACTGGCCCAGGGTGTAGTCGCCATTCTCCATGGTGGCTGCGTCAGCGCCAATGAAGGCGGTGAAGTTGGGGCTGAACCCCCATCCCAGCCTCAAGCCCAGGCCGCCCCCCGAGTCGGTGGTGTTTTCTTCGTGGAGCCGGAGGGACGATCCGTTCAGATGGACGCCCAGGTGAAAGCCCTGGGGCAGGGGGGCCGGGCGCTGCATGTCCTGGGGGATCTGATTCTGAAGACCGGCCTCCCATCCATGGGGGGCGTGCGCATTCCCACTTTGGACGGCTGGGTCCATGGCGGCTTCAGCCTGAGCCGCCCGGGTCTGGGCACTCAGACCCACAGGGTCCAGTCCCTGCAGGATACCGGCTACGAGTCCAAGCAGGACCAGTGGGGTGACACGCAGGACCAGTGGGGTGACACGGGAGGGGCGAAGGGAACGTGGCATGAGGGACTCCTATCCTGATAGGTGCGATGTGAAACGGGGCGCCGCCGGTGGCTCTGGCAGCAGCAGGCTCCTCATCCAATATCGGTAGGGGCACCGACAGTCCGTCGAAATACTGACCCCCAGGATCGAGTGCCCTCCCTGGAGGGAATGCCGTAGCCGGGGACGCTTGGGTTGCCGTTCCGGTCGGTCATGGTCTGGGCCCTTCAGTAGCTTCGCACCGTCCAGAGCTCGGTCTGGGGCCCGGCCATCCAGTGGAACGTTCCGTCAGCCCCCACCCAGCCGTCTTCCTCCCTTCCCATGGTGAAGGTCTGGCCATCCCATTCGGGGATCTCTCCGGTCACCGAGAACTCCACGGACCAGAACTCCGTGGGACGGACGGGCTCCCGGGGGTGGATCCCGTAGCGCTCCGGCCAGTCGTAGATGGCCCAGGCGCCGGCATCGTGGACCCAGCTTCCCTGGGCGTGGGAGTAGACGAGGTTCTCGATTCCCTCCTCTCGACCCCGAGCCTCGGCTCGGGCTTTCACATCCCGGCCCAGGACCCCGGGCCTCAACTCCTCGGCAACGATCTCGGCCATCCGCTTGGACTGGGCGAAGAGGGCCTGAAGCCCGGCCGGCGGCTCGGTTTCTCCGGGACGAAGCACGTAGGTCTGCTTCTGCTGATCCGTCCCGATCCCCATGAGCTTGATGCCGAAGTCGGTGTGGAGCATGT
>PWWP01000059.1 GCA_003562075.1 Gemmatimonadota bacterium | reverse complement strand
TGGAAGAAGACCCGCCGGTTCGGAAGGATGCGAGTCGCGTCGAAATCCTCCGGGATCTGAAAAGCTCCACTGTCCCCCGCCTCCTCCAACTCCAGGAACCGGTCGATTCGGAAGGCCCTGGGCCCATCCACTTCCACCGGTCTGCCAAGGAGGTACCACTCCCCCTCGGCATAGACCAGTGTGTAGGGTTCCACGACCCGCTCCTCCACTTCCTCCTGGCCCGGCTTCAGGTATGAAAACCGAACCTGCTTGCATTCTTGAATGGCGGTGAGGGCCTGATCCCGGAACCGGGCGTCCACACTCCCGGCCGATCCATCCTCCAGGGGAAGAGCCGGCCGTTCAGTGTCTGATTGGACGGGGGTCCCCAATTGCTTCTCCAGACGTCGAGCCAGTCCCTCCAACTCGGGTTCCGGCGGTTCGTCCCGAAGGAGAGCTCGGCTTCTGAGCCCCAGGAGGACGGCCAGGAGCTCCCGACGACTCAACCTGGGTGGGCGGGTGAAGGGACCGGGGCTCCAGATCCGGAGCCGATCCTCCGCCAGGTTCAGATCTACCTGAAGCTGCCCTGGCTCTCCTGCACGGAGGTAGGCGTCCCTCTCCGTCAGGATGGAGATGTCCTCCTGCAGAATCTCCGGGGCCACCTCCAGGGTGCGGGCCATTTGGCTGAGACGAACCCCCTCCTCCCGGACTGCTTCAGGGATGAGGTGGAGGAGTCGCTCCAGCCGGGCTCCGGCCGCACGGGGATCAGCACTCATCGATGGGCCTCCAGGACCCGTTTCCGGAGCGCCTGCGCCTCCCGGGCCAGCTCTGGTGGATCCAGGATGGCCGCGTCTCCGGCATGGGAAAGGATCCACCGCAGGAAGGGCCCGACGCTTCGTACCTGAAAGCTCCGCTCGTCTCCTCCCCTTCCCTGGCTGGAGGTCAGCCTGCCCCACCCATTCCGGGCGGCCATGAGTGAGACGGGATACCGGAAATGGACCTGGACGGCCAGGGCCTCCTCGTCACCCCCCAACTCCCAGGCCTCCCGTTCTCGAAGATGCTCCATGGAGAAGTCCGGCGGCAATCTGAAACCCTCCTCCATCACCTCCCCGATCCGGACCTTCGACATCCGATCTACACGGAAGAGCCGCTCGGCCTCACGATCCGGGTCCCAGGCCACCAGGTACCAGCGGGCGCCCTGGTAGAGGAGACCCTGGGGATGGACGGCCCTGTCCCCTTCTTCATCCCGACCGATGGCGTAGTATCGGAAATGGAGGAGGCGCCGCCGGAGAACGGCTTGCGAGACCGCCTGGAGCACCTCCCGGTGCTCCACCGGGTCGAAGGCAGGCAGGTGAAGGAGGGGAGGGGCCTCCACTTCCAGATCAGAGGTCAGGTCGAAAGTCAGTTTTCGGAGGGCTCTTCGACCGGCCTTCCGAAGGGGGAAGGAGGGCATCTCCAGGATGTGCTGGAGCCCTTCCACCGCCAGCCGGTGCTCCGCTGGTCGCATGGCAAAGCCTGGCTCAGACGGACCCTGAGACTCGTCTCCTCCTCCAGAGAGGAGGCGGATGGCCGGAAGGTAGAACTCCCCCGGTCGGAGCTGGTACCGGACCTCCTCGTCTCCTCCAGTTCTCCGGTCTTGGGCAGAGCCCCCGGAGGCCACCGACCGAAGGGGGACCCCCAACTCCTTCAACTCCAGCTTGTCCCGCTCGAACATCCGCTTCACCGACAACCGATCTTTCTCACTTCCACTCTGCCAGCGTTCCCGGTACGTCGGCACGTTCTCCATGATCTCCCGGCCCGAGGCCGGGAATCGTCGCCCAGCCAGATAGGCCAGGAGGTCCAGGAGTCGAGCTGTCTTGGACGGCGTCACCGAGGGCGAGGAATCAGACATCCCGGACTCGCTCAGCGCTCCAGGTCCGAGGCCCCTTCGATTCGTTGCCGATACTTCTGATAGAAGAGCCTGTGGATGTCATCCATCTCAACGGCACGCCCCTGGATGTAGATCCCCTCGATCTGGGTCTCGTACTCCAATGGACTTCCGGTCGTCACCAGCAGAGTGGCGTCCATCCCCTCTCCAAGGGATCCCACTCGGTCATCGATCCCCAGGAATCGAGCCGGATAGAGGGTTACCGCCCGGAGGGCTTCTTCCTCGGAAAGCCCGAAGGCCACGGCCGTCCCCGCCTCCCAGGGCAGTCGGTATGTGTAGGGTGCACTGGAGCCCCCCGCGATGGCGAAGGGCACACCGGCTTCGTGGAGGCGAAGAGGGAGGGTGAATGGCTCATCGTAGGGCTGCCAGCCTCGGGACGGGGATCCCTGCACCGAGCTCAGGATCACCGGGATCTCCCGGCCGGCAAGATGGTCGGCCACGAAGGCGGCGTCCCGTCCGCCCAGGATCATGATCCGGACTTCTTCTTCTTCGGACCACGTAATGGCGTCCTGGATCTGCCGGAGCTCATTGGCCTGGATCATGATAGGGACCTCTCCCTGGAGAACCGGGATCATGGCCTCCCACCGGGCATCGCTGGGCAAGGCCTCGCCCTCGGCCTCCAGGGCCAGCATGTAACCTCGGGCCTCATCGAAGGTGGAGCGCAGGGTTTCCAACTCCGCTTCGTAGTCATCCTCGTCCTGAGGTGAGGGCCAGTGCAGCATGAGGTTGGTGGATTCCTTCAGCGTCATCTCCTCCCACGTCCAGCCGTCCAGCATCATGGCTGCTGAGAGACCGGAGATCAGGCCGCCGGAGGGGGAGGAGTTGGTGATGAGCACGCCCTGGGAGCGGGCCGGCGTAGTGTGTCTGGTCTCCGGATTGAAGGCCACGTGGGCCCGGGCATTGGGATTCACGTCCCCCAGTTCGTTCAGGTCGATGGCCACGTCGAAGCCACCAATCTCGGAGAGTCCCATGGAACTATTGGCATCGATGAGTCCCGGGTACACGTGCCGCCCCGGCAACTCCAGGATCTCGGTGCCTGCCGGTAGCTCCACATCGGTTCCCATGGCCGTGATCACGCCATCTTCGAAAAGGACGGTCCCATTCTCGATGACCGGGGTGGTGACAGGATGGATGGTCACCCCGGAGAGTGCCACAGGTCCATCTTGCGGGGGCGCCGGCGTGGGGGTCTGGGCCTCTGCCGGTAGCCCGGTGAGAACCGGCGCCGTGATGAGGAGAAGCCCTCCTGCCATGAGCGCTCCCAGCCGACTTCTCCCTCGCCGGGCCGCGGAGCTCCGCTCGGGGGTCCGTCCGTTTCGAGCCAAGTCGTGGTTCGTCATCGATCTACCCTCAGCGGTTGTTCAGGAGGTGCTGGATCAGGTCGGCCCGTTCTTCGGCGACCCGGGCCTCCAGTTCGGTGTGCTCGTCTAGATCGAAATACCTGCGTCCATCCACCCAGGTCTGCTGGGCCATGGAGAACTGTGAGAGGGGATTTCCGTTCCAGATCACGAAGTCGGCGTCCTTCCCCGCCTCCAGAGACCCCACCTGGTCGTCGATGCCCAGGGCCCGAGCCGTGTTGATGGTCACCATGGCCAGGGCATCCTCCTCATCGAGCCCTGCTCGGACCATCTTCCCGGCCTCCCAATTCATGCGTCCCGCAATGGTGCTGTTGTCTGAGTGGAGTGAGGTCATCACCCCGGCCTCATGGAGAAGGCGGGCGTTATAGAGTGTGGCGTCATAGGCCTCGATCTTGAATCCGGACCAGTCACTCCAGACCACCGCTGCTGCACCGTGCTCCCGGAGTTCCGGTGCCACCTTGTAGGCTTCCACTCCGTGGTGGAAGGCATCGATGGTCACGTCGAACTCCTCAGCCACCCGCATCAGCATGAGGATCTCGTCCTGCCGGTAGCTGTGGGCCTGAATCAGGATGTCCCCGTTCATGATGTCCACCAAGGCTTCCATCCTCAGATCCCGTCTGGGAGGAATGCCCTCTCCCGTTTCCTCCCATCGGGTCCAGGCCGCCTCATACTCGCGGGCTGCCTTGAAGTGATCCCGGATGATCTGCTCCGTTCCCATTCGGGTGTCAGGATAGCGTTCGGTCCGGCGTTTCACGTTCTCACCCAAGGCGAACTTCACGGTTCGAGGGGCGCCCTGCAGGTGCTGCTCCCGAGCCGGAAGGCCCCAGCGCATCTTCATGTGGACATTCTGACCCCCGATGGGATTGGCCGATCCATGCATGAGGTGGGCGGTGGTGAGCCCGCCGGCCAACTGCCGATACATCCATGGGTTGTTGGCCGTGACCACATCCCCCATCCGGACCTCGGGAACGATGGCGCTTCCGGTCTCATTGATTCCACCTCCCGAGCCGGAGTGGATGTGAGCATCGATGAGTCCCGGCGTAACATGCATGCCCTGGGCATCGATGACCTGGGCACCAGCCGAGGCCTCCAGCCCCGACCCCACCCCCACCACCTGTCCGTTTCGGACCAGGAGATCCGCATCCTCCAGGATCCCCTCGGGCCCCATGGTCCAGACCGTGGCGCCCTGCACCAGGACCTCCTGGGGCTGCTCCGGAGGCTCTGCTCGACCGTAGTCCAGGAGGGGGTGGATCCCGGGGAGATCCAGCCCCCCTGGAGCCCCGGCACCATTCCCCGATGCGGTGTCGGCTCCATTTCCGTCGCCGGTCCGCGTTCCCTCCCAGCTCAATCGGGATCCATCCGGAAGCTCACCCCAACCCTGGAGGTCTTCCGTTCCCACAGTCGCTGAAAGGCGTCCCATGCCATCCCCTCCCAGCGGTCCTGCATCCACGTCCAGGCGAACCCGCCGGGCCTGGGGCTGGACGGAGACGGAGTGGACCGCCACCCCCTGACCTCCGATGGTGAGCTGAGCTGAAGGCCGCTGAACGTCCCCACTGATGGTTAGACGTCCCTGGGTCGAAGCCAGCTCTGCGCCCGAGAGGCTCACATCCCATTCACCGGGAATCTGGGCCAGGGGAGCAGGCTCCACCGGAAAGCGTCGTCCATCCACCCAGACATCCCGAATCACCGTGCCGTCCTGGAAGAGATCCCCGGTCGTCACCACCAGATTGGCTACCTTTCCGGCCTCCACGGTCCCATGGGTATCCTGGATCCCCAGGAACCGAGCCGGATTCGAGGTCAGGGCTGCCAGCGCACGGTCCGGGGCCAGCCCCCGCTCCACAGTCCGACGAAGGTTGGGGAGGAAGTCGGCAGGTTCCTCCAACCCGTCGGCAGTGAAGGCGAAATCAACCCCTCGTTCCGCCACGAAAGCCGGATTCTCCGGCGCCGTATACCAGTGGCGCAACTCGGCCACATCCACATTCAGGGCCGCCTCCGGCGTTTCCACATCAGGGGCCTCGGGGAAGGCCACCGGGAGGATCAGGGGACCGTCCAAGCGTTCCAGCAGGTGGGGGACCCTGTATTCAGAGCCGCTGCCCCGGATCCAGAGGGAGACTGGAAACTCGTCTCCAATCTCCAGGGCCCATCCCAGTTCATCCTCGTTCCGAGTCTCCACCAGAAGGGGGCGGTCTCCTCGAGCGTGGGCCTGGAGGGCTGCCAGCGCCTGGTTCGTCTCCGGTCGGGTCGAGCCCTGGGGGTTCCCCTCCCAGGTGGCCCGAGCTTCCCCGTACCACTGGGCGTCATATAGGGTTTGCCGGATGAGGGCGATGCTTCCCATGAGAGAGGTGGGATAGGTCTGGCCCAGCTCCAGGTCTCGGGAGAAGGAGACGGAATGAGCCGGCTCCCCATCAAGAATCCTCCGAATGTTGGGTCCCTCACCCAGGCTGACCAGCGCCGTTTCGCCCCGGAAGATCCCCAGCTGTGGGACGGCCAACGCCACCCCCACCCCCTGTCGCCGCAGCACCTCGGTCTTGGCGTCGTCGTGGACGTATTCCGCCGCCGCTGAGACGAAGGATTGGACCTGAGGGTTCCAATACGAGGGCCCTCGCTCCCGCTCCTCCAACCTGGGTTCGTCCATGCCAAGGGAGGAATGGGGGTCGATGAACCCCGGGTAGATCGTATACCCGGACATCTCTCGAACCCGGGCTCCGGCAGGCGCTTCCACACCGGGACCCACCGCCTGGATGAGTCCATCGCGGATCACCACGGTGGCTCGTTCCAACACCTCCCCGGTCCCCGTTACGACCCGGACCTCTGTGAGAGCATGAAGTTGGGGCGTGTTCTCCCGGAGCCCATCCACTGGGGGCGTCTCTCCGGATTGGACCTGGGCGCCCAGCAGAGCTGGGGCGAACAAGGTGATGGCCAGGAAGGGAAGAAGCACTGGCTTCATTACATCTCCTCCGGAAGGAAATGGCGGTAGCGGTCCCACCGGCAAGCCACGGATCAGAGCCATGGACCGGAGGGGCGCAGCGGTAATGGAGGGCACAGGATCTGGTGGAAGCACAGGAACCTGCATGTAGCCCCCGCTGGGGGGGCATGGGCCTGAATAGGTATAGGGCGGGGCCCGAGGAGCGTCAAATGGAATGGGGACGCCAGAGTCGTTCCGGCCCCGCCGCTGGAGGCTCGGTTATCCGGATCAGGCACTGGAGTCTCAGCCCTCTCGTACGTCGGTTCTGCCCGTCAGTCCAGCTGGATGCGCGGGCGCAGATGGACGCCGAAGGCCAGCCCCGTTCCCAGAAGGATGCTCAGGAGTGCGAGGAGGAGCAGCACGACCAGCCCTCCATCCAACTCCAGGACCGTGCCGACAAGGAGGGGAGCGGCAGCCGTGCTGAAGACCATCAGGGAAGCCATGAGCCCTTTGATGGCACCCAGATGCCGAGCTCCGTAGAGTTCAGCCCAGAGAGCCGATTTCAGCGTACCGCTCAGCCCCACCGTGGTCCCCAGGAGGGCCATGAAGGCGAAGGCGGCCCAGGGCGAGTGAACCAGGGCCAGGATCACCACCCCCAGACCCAGGGGAAGGGAGGAGTAGGGAAAGAGGCGACGGGCGCTGAACTGATCAATGCCCCCTCCCACCACCAGAGATGAGACGACCCGAGCCGCCGCGTATGCCACGAAGGCCGAAGCCATGAGGGTCAGGCTCCAACCTCGCCCCCCGGCAATGCTGGTCTGGTAGAGGATCAGTCCGGTGGCCCAGAAGGGGGGGAGAAGGGCCGCAGGCAGAACCAGATAGAATCGGACGTCACGGAGGACATGCCGCCGGGACCAGTCGCCAGCGGGCCGGTGGTCCGCCGCCCTGGCCTGGGACACGGTATCGTGCCGGATTGTGGACCCCACCGGGTCCAGGTCGGCGCCGGATCGGCGGAGGAGAACCAGGGCGACAGGCAAGAGGAGAGCCGTGACCACGGCGACCAGGACCCAACTCACCCGCCAACCTACCAGGGCCAGAAGTCCAGCGACGGTCAGGGGCAAGACAGCTTCCCCGGCAGGGAATCCCAGACTGGCCAGGCTGAGGGCTTTCCCCCGGGCCTGTGGAAAGTACCTGGCCATGGCCGTCAGGGCCGTGTGGCTCGACAGCCCCTGCCCTGAGAGTCGAAGCCCTACCAGAGCCAGCGCCAGGACGCTCACATGCCAGGCCCCAGCCAGGGCCAGAGCGGAGCCCGTCATGAGAAGGACGACGCCCCCGGTCACCTCCGGCAATGGCCTCCGGTCGATGGCCCGCCCGGCCCAGGGAAGGAGAAGTCCACTGGCCAGGGTCGCCCCGGAATAGAGGGCCCCGAACCCGGCCTGGCTCAACCCGAAGTGCCCCTGGATGGAGGGGACGAAAAGAGAGATGAGGAAGGTCTGGCCGAAGCTGCTCAGGAGGGTGAGAAGCATCCCATACGAGATGAGCTCCGGCTCCTCCCTCAGGAAGCGCCAATAGTCCTTCATGTCCTAGAAGTCCGATCGGAAAGCTGTTGTGGAAGGAGCCTTCCAGGGACTACTCGGCCCGGGTCAGACCGTTCTCCAACAGGGGGACAGCCCTTCGTTCCATCCAGCCTCAATCCGTACGAATCGCGGTGAATTCGCCCTCGGTGGTTCCCAGTCCCTCGATGTACAAGCGAGAAATGGTCCCCTGGATCTCACCGTCGCTCCGGGCTCCTTCAAGGGTGATCTCGTAGGGTGCCTGGGCCCCGGATCCCAACACGGCGGTGCCCGTTCCCTGGAATAGCATGGCGCCGTCGGTGTCCACGAAGACCTGGGAGCCTGAGTTGGCTTGGATGCGGAAGGTATTCCCGGCCCACCGTCCGTCCTCCACCGACAGCCTCCCGGTGGCCACGCCCCGAGACGCCTGCAGGTCGGAGATCTCGAAGATCCCGTCGTCCAGACTCACCGCCGGCCCCAGGTTGGAGAAGCCGGAGAACTGCCAGCTTCCCACGAAAGCCTCCAGTTCTACCTCCAGATCGTCATCGTCGCACCCCACCGTCAAGAGCAGGACCGGGAGGACCAGAAGAACAGCGAAGAAGCGGTGCAGAGACGCCCCTTTACGGGCCCGAATGGTGGGATGTTGGTTGGCAGCCATAAATCAGAACCAGGGTTGAGGAGTGGCACGATTGTCGAAGAGGGTCACAGAAAGATAGGGCCCCGACGCCCTCCCGGGCATCCCCTCTCCCGGTGCGGGCCCCCACGGCCCACCTGGGGGCGCATGGAGGAGGGGCTGGCGGGCCAGTTTGTACCCGCTACCTTGAGATCCAGACTCTCGACCCTCATAATGCCCCGTCAGGCCAGTCTCCATCCCGGACAGCCATCGGGTTGAACCTGGCACCCGGAACCAATGTCGCCCGGGCCGGTACGGCCTGTGTCTCCACGCCAATCTGACTTCATCGCCGAGGTAACCACATGTTCGAGCGCGTTCTGGTGGCCATGGACCTCTCGCCCGCCACCGAGGCCCTGGTCTCATCTCTTCCCGGGCTCCGCCAGTTCGGGACCGAAGAGATCATCCTGGCCCACGTTGCCCGCCCCATCAAGGAGCCGGTCTCCGGGTCTCTTCGAGAGATCGGTGACCTCCGGGAGCGCTTGAACGGCCTGGCCAAACGGCTGGAAGGGGAGGGATTCAACGTCTCGGTGGAGGTTCCAACGGGGAGCCCGGCCACCGAGCTCATCAAGGTTGCCCAGACCCGCGACCCCGATGTGATCGTGGTGGGCTCCCGAAGCCATACCCGGATTCGGGAAGCCTTCGTGGGGAGCGTGGCGTGGGAACTGGTTCGCCGGGCCAGCCGTCCCGTCCTGCTTCAGCGCATCGAGGCCAACCGCCCCGACCCGGAAGCCGCCCTGGAGGTTCGGAACGACGGACTTCCAAGGCGGGTCATCCACCCCACCGACTTCTCCGCCGCGGCCCAGCGCGCCCTTCCCTGGCTCCAGGCCCTGGCGGCCCGGGGGGTCAAGTCCTTCACCCTTCTCCACGTCCTGCCGGTCGAAGACACGGAAGGCCGAAGCCAGGCCGAGGAACAGCTCAAGGCTCTGGCTGAGCAACTGGATCCCAACGGGGACCTGGATGTGAAAGCTCAGGTCCGCCTGGGCACTCCCCACGAAGAGATTCTGTCCGAGGGTGGGAAGGACACCAGCAACATGGTGGTCATGGGGACGCATGGCCGGGGGGTTCTCCCGGAAATCGTCATGGGGAGTGAGAGCCGCCAGGTAGTTCGCCGGGCCGCTGCCACCGTCCTCCTGATCCCCACCGACGCAGCCGCGCCGCTGGAGGCCACCCCAACGGACTGACCCAGGGCTGGGAAGAAGCCGAAGGAAGGGGGGTGTCCGGGTTCGACTTCACCGGACACCCCCCTTCTTCGTTCCACCCGTCAGCTCAGCGGGGGATCTGGACCCGGATCAGCCCCCGGAACTCGCCCTCCGTATACCCGGTGGCCTGATCCTCAGGGTACGCGTCAGCGATGAGTCGAGCCGCCTCTGGATCCAGATCGGCCTCTCCACCGTGACAGGCCAGGCACTGGGGGCCGGTCCGAAGCGTGCGATAATAGCGTAGGGTACCGTCCGGCCCTGGTCCGGTGATGGCCTCGGGGGCCCCTTCCCCCGTCTCCTCCAACTCCTGCATGTACTGGAGGGCGGCCTCCTCCCAGGGGTCCGGTGCGTTGTCCGGATTCCGCCAGCGGAGGGTGGTCCGCTTCAACTCGAGTCCGTTCTCCATCTCGGCTTCGATGGACCGAGTAAGGGGAATGGCTTCCTGAGAGCAGAACTCCACGGCGTAGGCGGGGCCCCCTTCATCCAGAGCCGCAGAAAGGCGGCCCACCAGCCCTTGAGCCAGGGCTCCCGCGGCAGGTTCTCCCCGCTCCACTGCCAGTTCTCGATCAGCCTCCGAAAGCGCCTCGTCGGTCTCCGGCGGGCCCTCGGCGCAGCCCCAGAGGACAAGGACCCCCCCCAGAAGGATGGGGAGAGCCCAACAGAAAGGAATGCGGCGGGACGAACTGGAGCAGCAGGACATGCGACCGGACACGGGAACCTCCAAAGAGAGGGACGACTGAACTGGAACCAGCAGTGTCCCGGATCGACGGGAGCCTTCCCGCCAGCCACTGCCACCCAGCTATCGACCCTTACCGTAAGACAGGCCCCCGGTTCCCTTCCACGGTCCACCCGGCCATCTTCAGGCCGCCCCTTACGAGTTGGTCCACCGTCCCGCCCTGATCCAACCCCATGCCGTCAGCTCCATCTCGACAACGCCTGGAACGATATCGCCGGATCGTCACCGACTGGGAGAGGTTCCTGGAAGTGAACCATACCCCCGAACCTGTGGCACTCCGGGTGCGCCAGGCACTGGTGGACCCCGACGCCCTCCGATCCCGGCTGGAAGATCGAGGATTCGAGCTGGAGCCCATCCCCGGGCTCCCCGACTACCTTCGAGTGGCCGATGGGCCGGGATCGGTGGCCCAGACCCTGGAGCACTGGCTGGGCTTCTTCCACGTCCAGCAGGCTGTCATGGGGCTTCCCTCCCTGGCTCTGGACCCCAGGCCAGGTGAGCGGGTCCTGGACCTCTGTGCCGCACCTGGCGGCAAGACCGTCCACCTGGCCGAGCTCATGGAGGGAGAGGGTCCACTGGTGGCAGTGGATCCCAAGGAGAAACGCCTCCGAGGCCTCATGAGCAATGTCTTCCGCCTGGGATGCACCAACATTCTGGTGGTGGCTGCCGACGGCAGGGAGCTTCCGGACGGAGCCCTCTTTGACCGGGTCCTGGTGGACGCTCCGTGTTCCGCGGAAGGGAACTACCGTCGGCAGGAAGGAAGACTCCCGGCCCGAACCGCCTCCTTCCAGCGGTATGTGACGGAGCTACAGGAAGCCCTCCTCCGACGTGCGATCCAGCTTACCCGACCCGGCGGAGTTGTGGTCTACTCCACCTGCACCTTTGCCCCGGAAGAGAACGAAGGGGTGGTGGATCGGGTCCTGGCCGACGCCCCGGTCCATCTGGAATCGATCCCCTTGGAACTCCCTCACGCCCCCGGCCTCACCGAATGGGATGGGCAGGAATTCCGGAGCGAGCTGACCCGGAGTTGGAGAGTCTATCCTCAGCACCTGGATTCAGGGGGGCTCTTCATGGCCCGACTGCGGAAGACGGGCCCTGACCAGAAAGGGGGCCCTGCGGAAGAGGCGCCGGGTTGGACCCCCATCCCCCCGGCCTTCCCAGGCGAAGACACCGAGGCCGCCCGTGCCAGGATCCAGGAGGCTTCCCGGCTCCTGGAGGATGAGTACGGATTCGACCCCGCAACCCTGGGCCGGTTGGGTTGGATGGCCCGAAAGGAGAATCTCTGGGTCCAGACGGCCGAGTCGTGGCCCCTGGAAGCGTGGCGAAAGCGGGGAGGCTGGCGTCTGGTCTCTGCAGGGCTACGGGCCTTCCGTGCCGCCGGCGGTGGAAAGGAAACCCCCTCGAACCAGTTCCTCACCCGGTTCCGAAACGCCCTGGGAGGATCGGTGGAGGCCCCTCAGGGAAGCTCTCCCCGGCGACGAAGGGAGCTGACCCGGGAGGAGCTGGATCATCTCCTGGCCGGCACCGCCCTCCAGGACCCGAACCTCCCGGCCGGCCCCGTGATCCTCTATCACGACGGCATCCTCCTTGGTCGGGGTATGGTGGGTCGGGGAGGCCTCCGCCACGAGATCCCGAGCCACCAGGCCGAGCGACTCCAGACCATCCTCCAGGCTACCGGGAGCTGAGGAGATCCACGTCACCTGGACCGGGGCATTGGAAGCGGGTCATACCGTGCCGGTCACGTGGACCAGGTGATTTGAAGCAGATGGGAATCGGCGGCCGACCCGGACGGGACTGCCAACTCCCGCGAGCTCAATCGTCCAGCACGTACCCGAAGATCAGGGGAGCGACGATGCTGGCGTCCGACTTGATGTGGAACTTGGGGGTATCCCGATCCAGCTTCCCCCAGGTGATCTTCTCGTTGGGGACGGCCCCCGAATACCCGCCGTACGAAACGTCGGCATCGGTGATCTGGCAGAAGTAGCCCCAGAACGGCGTGTCCTCGTTCAGGTCCTGGATGATGCTGGGCACGGCGCAGATGGCGAAGTCGCCGGCGATTCCTCCCCCGATCTGGAAGAACCCCACCGACGGAGCCTCCTCCTCCTCGCCGTTGTTGGCCCGATACCACTCCATGAGGTGGGCAAATTGCTCCGTGCCCGTCTTGCAGCACTGGTGGTGGGGCAGGTTCCCCAGGAGGACATTGGCGGCGAACATGTTCCCGGTGGTCGAGTCCTCCCATCCCGGGGAATAGACGGGCAGCCCTTCCTCCAGCGCAGCCAGGAGCCAGGAGTTGGCCGGATCGGTCTGATAGTGCTGGTCCAGCTCGCCGGAGCGAAGGATGTCGTAGAGATACTCGAATGGGAACCTCCGCTCCCCCTTCTCACACGCCTCCTTCCACCGAGCCAGAAGCCGGGCCTCCAGGTGACGCATGATGTCCTCGGGAATGCAGGTGTCCGTGACCCGGTTCATTCCCCGCCGATAGAGATCCACCTCATCGGCAGCCGACAGGGCGCGCCAGTCCTGGATCACCTCGTACTCATCGTGACCCAGGAGGTTGAAGACATCCTCCTCCAGATTGGCGCCCGTGCAGGAGATGGCGTGAACCTTTCCCTCCCGGATCATCCGGGAGAGGATGATCCCCAGCTCCCCAGTGGACATGGCGCCGGCCAAACTGACCAGCATCTTGCCACCGGCGGCCAGGTGGTCCTCCCACGCCTGGGCTGCAGCCACCGTTTCCCGTGCGTTGAAGTGCCGATAATGTTTGGTCATGAAGTCGCGAATGGCACCCATCAACTAGCTCCTGTCCTCGAAGTACGATGTTGTTGTCGGATCCAATCAGGTGGGCAATTATAATGCATTCATTATAATTATCACCCGAGCCGGTCACCTCTGGAGACCATCGTCCACCAGAAAGGGACCCCGGGGCTCACCCTTCGTTCAACCAGGCCGCTCCAGGAACATCACAGCGGTGGCTGCTGTCATTTCTGGCCGGCTTCGTCCATCCACTCCCACCGGGTCGGAGCGCTCCGGTCCCCCTCACCCTCCCGATCGCCTTCCTCTCGGGGCCAGCCATGGAGAATCTGAGCCAGCGTCTCCAGCGACTCTACGATCCGGGGACCAGGCCGGTTGAAATAATGGTGGCCATCGACCAACGCTACCCTCCCGGACTGAACGGCGGAGAGTTGAGCCCACCCCGGAAGCCGAGGCAAGATCTCCTGGGCCTCCTTTCGAGTCCGATCCAGGGTGAACCCACACGGGACCACCACCAGGACATCCGGGTCCAGTTGCCGCACCTCCTCCCACTCCACCACCGGAGAATGCCGGCCGGGGGTCCCCAGGAGATTCTCTCCACCGGCCATGGCCACCAGCTCTGGCATCCAGTTCCCGCCCACCATGACAGGGTCCAGCCACTCCAGCGTCACGACCCGGGACGGGGGCCCGGCACGCTCCCGACGGACCCGGGCCGCCAGCTCATCCAGTTGATGTCGAAGCTGATGGACCAGTGCTTCTCCTCGCTGGGGCACCCCCAGGACCCGGGCCGCCCGGGCCATGTCGTCCAGAACCGCATCCAGGTCCGTCGGGGAGAGGGAGAGCACCCGGGTGGCCGGATCCAGGAAGCGCTCCACGGCATCCTGGATCCGCTCGAAGGGGACGGCACAGACCTGACACTGATCCTGGGTGATGATGACCTGGGGCCCGGCCCGCTTCAGGGCATGCTCGTCCACCTCGTAGACGGAGAGGCCTTTCCGGATCAAGGCCTGGATGTCCCGATCGATGCTGCCACTCCCCCGGGATGGGTCCACCTGCGGAACGGTGGCGTAAGGGAGTTTGGCGACCCACGGTGGATAATCGCATTCATGGGACCGGAGGACGAGCCTGTCCCCCAGGCCCAGGGCGCAGACGATCTCGGTGGCCGCCGGCAGAAGGCTCCCGATTCGCCGAGGGATCCGAGCTGGCTTTTCCCGCTCCGCTCCTCCCTTCCCACCGGTCAGACCGGCGTCGCCATTCCCTCTCCACGCCAGGGAACCTGCGCTGGCCGCCGTCACCCTCCATCCCTCTCGGGGTCCGAGCCCGAAAACCGTTGGCGAGCCTGGCGAATCACCTCTTCCGCCTCCTTCCGGGACGCCCATCCCTCCACCGTCACCTCCTTCTCTTCCAGGTCCTTGTAGATGGTGAAAAAATGCTCGATTTCCCGAAGAAGGTGAGGATGAACCTGGTCCAGGGAACCGATGTCGGCCCAGTGTGGATCGTGGATGGGGACACAGAGGATCTTCTCGTCCGGCCCCTTCTCGTCTGCCATCCGGAAGAGCCCCACCGGACGAGCCTCGATGAGACATCCGGGAAAGGTAGGCTCCCAGACCAGGACCAGGGCATCCAGAGCGTCTCCGTCCAGTGCCAGGGTATCCTCGATGAACCCGTAGTCCGTAGGGTAGTGGACCGGCGAGAAGAGGAGTCGATCGAACCGGATCTTCCCTCGATCCTTATCGTATTCATACTTGTTCCGGCTCCCCTTCGGGACCTCGATCATGACAGGAAGCGCCGGTTCCGGACCTCTGTCCCGGCGCGGGTCCTCGGGAGAGGAATCTGCAGGATCCCGAGGGAGGGGAGCTGAGTTAGCCAAAGCGAACGTCTCCAGGTGCGGGGAACAGTCGTAGGCCGAAGTGGCCAGCGTTCCGGAATATGGGCCACCCCGACGACGGCCTCAACGAGGGCCCCTCCACCTCCTCCCCACACACTCCCACCCCACCCCCCATGACTGAACGCTCCCAGGACGCTCTCCGAGACATCCTACAGCGGATCGACGGAAGGGGGTACAAGGCCTACAAGGAGTTGAAGGGCTCTTGGCAGCTTCCCCTCGTGGCCCTTCACATCGATCACGTCCAGGGTGATCCCTTTGCGGCACCCAGTCGGCTCCGAGTCCATCTCCCCGGATCCGTGACCCGCCTGCCTCCGGAGGTGCTCACCACCAACGCCCGGAGATGGGGCACGAGCTGCCTCCTGGCCCGAGCATTCCAGGAGGAGACCCACACCCTGGGCTCAGGGAAGGGGAGCGGCCGATCAGGAGAGATCCGAATGGAGGCCCCAGGACAGCAGGTCATCCCCAACACAGCGGTCCAATTGGCCCCTGATGGCAGCGTCGAGGCCCGGTTCCGGGTGGGGCTCCCGGCCCGGGGGCGTCGAGTCCTGGGCCAAGAAGCCCTTCGGCTTCTTCTGGAGGTGGTTCCTGACCTTGTGGAGAGGACGCTCCTGGCTTCGGCCCATTCCCCGGAGGAGGTCCTTCGACACGCTGAGATGAACGAGGATGCAGACGTTCTACGGGATGGACTGGCCCGGGCAGGTCTGGTGGCTTTCGTGGCCAACGGCGCCCGGCTCCCCAGACGGTCCGGGGTGGATGACCGCCCCCTGGAAGGCTCCGGCGTCGTCCCCTTTCAGAGCCCACCGGAGCTGGAGGTGACGCTGGAGACCCCCAACGCAGGTCCCGTCACCGGGATGGGGATCCCCCAGGGGGTCACCCTCATCGTGGGAGGAGGATACCACGGAAAAAGCACCCTCCTGCGGGCTCTGGAACGGGGCGTCTACAACCACCGGCCCGGAGACGGCCGGGAGCGGGTGGTCAGCGACCCCGACGCCGTGAAGATTCGGGCTGAGGACGGGCGCCCCGTGACCTCGGTGAACATCTCCCCCTTCATCGGACGGCTGCCCGGCGGAGTGGACACCCGGGATTTTTCCACTTCCAATGCCTCGGGTTCCACCTCCCAGGCGGCGGCGATCGTGGAGGCACTGGAGTCGGGGGCCACCACCCTCCTCATGGACGAGGACACCTCGGCCACCAACTTCATGATCCGGGATCGGCGGATGCAGATCCTGGTGCCAGGTGACCGGGAGCCCATCACCCCCTTCGTTGATCGCGTCCGGGAGCTGCACCGGGATCTGGGGATATCCTCCATCCTGGTGCTGGGTGGCAGTGGCGACTACCTGGATGTGGCCGACACCGTGGTGGCCATGAATGAATATCAGGCCGAGTGGGCCACCGACCGGGGGAAGGAGGTGGCCCGGAACCACCCCACGGGCCGGACGGCCGAGACCCCCACTCCGTTGACCGACGGGCTCTCGGCTCGGCCTGCCCGCCGACCCCTCCAGACCTCGGTGGACCCTTCCCGGGGGAAGCGACCAGTCCGGATCCGGGTCAGGGGAGAGGATCAGATCCAATTCGGGCGCCATGACATTGACCTCTCGGCGGTGGAACAGATCGTTTCCTGGGCCCAGGCCCGGGCGCTGAGCGAGGGGCTCCTCCTGGCCCGGGATCGCTTCATGAGCCCCAATCCTCAGGCGACCCCCACCCTTTCTCAGATACTGGACGGCGTCATGGAGGCGCTGGCGGAGGAGGGGTTGGACGTCCTGGGACACGGTCACGATGGCGACCTGGCCCTCTTTCGCCGCCACGAGCTGGCCGCCGCCCTGAACCGCCTTCGACCCCTGACCGTGGCCCCTCCCGGAGAAGGCCTCCTCCAGGAACCAAGGTGACCTCCCGGACCAGGATTGACCCCACGGTCCGGAAACGGCCAACTTCCAGATTCCCCATCCCACCTTCACCCTGCGGAGCTTCTTCCATGGCCACCATTCGTTCCGGCAGCGACCTCCCCCTGGAGCCGGTGTCAGCCGGCGAAGGCACCCAGCGTCAGACCCTTACCCACCGGGGATCGGGAGCCGGCTTCCACATGCGGCGGTTCGTCATGCAGCCAGGAGGCGGGATGCCCCGACACACCAACCAGGTGGAGCACCAGCAATACGTGCTGAAGGGCGCGGCCCGGATAGGAGTCGGTGAACAGGTCCACCAGGTTCAGGCCGGCGACGTGGTCCATATCCCAGCCGGCGAGCCCCACTGGTACCGGGCATCTCCCGACGGTCCCTTCGAATTCCTCTGCGTCGTGCCCGACGACGAGGACCGAATCCAGCTCCTGGAGTAGGGCCACTTCCCCCATGCCCTCGCCCCGAGGTCCTGCGACAGACCATCACGGTCCTGGAGTCCCTCCCGTCACCGGCGCCTCCCTGACCCGCTTCGCCGGGCTGGCCGCCGCTGCGGCCGTGGTGGTCATCGGGCTGAAGGTGACGGCCTGGCTCCTCACCGGTTCGGTGGGACTCCTGGCTGACGCAGTGGAGTCGTTGGCCAATCTGGCCGGAGCCCTGGTGGCGTGGGTCATGCTCTGGTGGGCAGCCCAACCTCCTGACGACGAG
Source organism: Gemmatimonadota bacterium (assembly GCA_003562075.1). Classification (GTDB taxonomy): domain Bacteria; phylum Gemmatimonadota; class Gemmatimonadetes; order Longimicrobiales; family Gaopeijiaceae; genus PWLA01. Next base: position 591 of record PWWP01000059.1, on the reverse strand, counting down.
CACGCCTTTGGACATACGAAGGCCGAGTACTTTTCCAGTGGATTCGAAGGCGCCCTCATCCTGGTGGCCGGGATCGGAGTCATCGCCACCGCCCTCCCCCGCCTCCTCTCCCCTCAGCCGGTGGAGGCCGTGGCGGCCGGACTCGCGGTGGCCGGCGTCGCCACGGTCCTGAATGGAGGGGTGGCTTGGATCCTCCTCCAGGCCGGGCGGCGCCACGGTTCCATCACCCTGGAGGCCGGGGGGCATCACCTCCTCACCGACATCTGGACCTCGGTGGGAGTAATCCTCGGGGTAGGGCTGGTGGCACTCACCGGATGGAACCGGATGGATGCCGTCCTGGCCCTGGCCGTAGCCCTGTTCATCCTCCTCACCGGATGGCGCCTGGTCCGCCGGTCGGCCCTGGGGCTGCTGGATACGGCCCTGCCGGAGGAGAGTCGCCTCCGTATCGAGGCGACCCTGGACGACTTCCGGAGCCAGGGGCTTCAGTTCCACGCCATCCGAACCCGTAGAGCCGGCCAGCGAAGCTTCGTCTCCATGCACGTCCTGGTTCCTGGCCAGTGGTCAGTCCAGCGGGGACATGACCTGGCCGAG
>PWWP01000001.1 GCA_003562075.1 Gemmatimonadota bacterium | reverse complement strand
GGTTCGGGGGCCCGGGTGACGAAATTCTCATTGGCCAGCTTCTTTCGAACGCCTTCCAGTTGCCCCTCCAGGCGCGTGATCTCGCGGGCCAGCCGCTCCCGTTCCTGATCCAGGTCCACCAGCCCTTCCAGGGGCAGGAAGAGCTCCGTTCCGTTCTGGAGGACGGTGGTAGCCCCTACCCCCCGACCATCTGGCGCGCCGAACTCCATCTCCTGGATCCGAGCCAGGAGCTCCAGCTCACTCCTCTGGGCGTCCAATCCCCGCTGAAAGGACGTCGACGCCCCGGAGAGGACCAGGGACACGGGCGCTCCCTCTCCCACTCCGTACTCCTTCCTCAAGCTCCGCACGGCGGTGACCAGTTCCTGGAAGTGGGCCATGGCCTCCTCGGCTTCCGGATCCTCCCAGTCCTCGTCCTCGGGCCAGGGAGCCACCAGGAGCCGCTCCGGTCGATCCATCCCCTCCGGCCAGGGGATCCGATCCCAGAGATGTTCGGTGACGAAGGGCACCAGGGGATGGAGGAGGCGGAGGATCCGGTCGAAGACATGGACCAGGACCGAGCGGGCCACTTCCCGAGCCTCTTCCCCACCCTCTCCACGGAGCCGGCTCTTGCTCAGTTCCAGGTACCAGTCGGCAAAGTCACCCCAGAAGAAGTGATGGGCCCGCTCCACAGCTTCGTGGATGCGGAATCGATCCAGGGCCCGGGTCATCTCCGCCGAGCTCCGGGTGAGACGGGAAAGGATCCATCGGTCGGCCATCTCCAGCTCCCCCTCCACCTGGGCCAGGGGTCGAACCGGCTCCTCCCCGGCAGACATGAGGGTGAAGCGACCGGCGTTCCAGAGCTTGTTGGCGAAGTTCCGTCCCGGCGCGAAGGCCGCTTCCAGGTCCTCGTGGTCCAGGTGGATATCCGTTCCCACTCCGCACATGGAGAGGACCGTGTACCGGAGCGCGTCGGCGCCAAACCGATCCACCACCTCGATGGGATCTATCCCGTTCCCCAGGGACTTGGACATCTTCCGGCCCTGGGCGTCCCGGACCATCCCTGTCAGAAAGACGTCCTGGAAGGGCTCCTCGTCCATGAACTCGTAGCCGGCCATGATCATCCGAGCCACCCAGAAGAAGAGGATGTCGGGACCCGTCACCAGGGCGTGCCCCGGATAGTAGGCTTCCAGATCTTCCGACTCCTGGGGCCAATGGAAAACCGAGAAGGGCCAGAGCCAGGAGCTGAACCAGGTATCCAGGACATCCGGATCCTGCTCGATCTTGCTGCTGCCGCAGGTCCCGCAGACCTCAGGATCCTCCCGGGTCACGGTGAGTTCCCCACAACCCTCTTCCTGACAGTACCAGACGGGAATCCGGTGACCCCACCAGAGCTGCCGGGAGATGCACCAGTCCTGGATGTTTTCCAGCCAGTGCTCATAGACCTTCTTCCACCGCTGCGGATGGAACCGGACCGTGCCGTTGCGGGAGGCCTCCAGGGCCGGTTGGGCCAGCGGCTCCATCCGGACGAACCACTGCTCCGAGAGCCGAGGTTCAACCACCGTATCGCACCGGTAGCACCGGGGAACGGAGTGGCGATGGGGCTCGTCGCCGGTCAGGAGCCCCTCCTGGGTCAGAGCCGAGAGGACGGACTTCCGTGCTTCGAACCGATCCAATCCCTGGAAGGCCGGAGGAACGGCATCGTTGGTCGTGGCCTCCGGCGTGAAGATGTTCAGGACTTCCAGCCCGGTCCGTTTGGCAATCTCGAAATCGTTGGGATCGTGGGCCGGGGTGACCTTCACCATCCCCGTTCCGAATTCTGGATCCACCCACTCGTCGGCCACGATGGGGATGGTCCGGCCCGTCAGGGGAAGCTGGACCTCGAGCCCGACCAGGGCCTCATATCGCTCATCGGCGGGATGGACGGCCACACCCGTATCGCCCAGCATGGTCTCGGGCCGGGTGGTGGAGACGGTGAGATACCAGCGGCCGTCGGGAAGCTGCCCCAGGGCCTGGGCCCCGGCCTCCCGGGCCCGCTGGGCCGCAACATCGGCCGATTCGGGGAGGGGGTACCGGAGGTGGTGAAGTCGACCTTCCGACTCACTCCCCTCCGCTTCCTCGTTGGAGAGGGCGGTTCCACACCGGGGACACCAGTTGATGATGTATTCCCCTCGATAGATCCGGTCCTTCTCGTACAGGGACACGAAGACCTCCCGGACGGCCCTCGAGAGCTCCGGGTCCAGGGTGAAGCGGGTCCGATCCCAATCACAGGAGGCGCCGATGGCCTGGAGCTGCTTCAGGATCGTCCCTCCAGTCTCGTTCACGAACTCCTGAATCCGTTGGACAAAGGGCTCCCGACCCACGTCGAAGCGGGTTCGGCCATCCTCGGCGGCCAGTTGCCGTTCCACCACGTTCTGAGTTGCGATTCCTGCGTGGTCCGTCCCCGGCACCCAGACAGCCGCCCGCCCTTGCATCCGCCGCCACCGGATCAGGACATCCTGGACCGTGTTGTTCAGGCCGTGGCCCATGTGGAGAACGGCGGTGACATTGGGAGGCGGGATGACGATGACGTAGGGGTCACGGCCCTCCTTCAAGACGGCCTCAGCGTCGTTGTGAAAACGACCCTCGTCCCGGGCCCGCTTGTAGAGGGGGCCCTCGATGGCGCCAGGGTCGAGTCGGGGAGGAAGGGCTTCAGCCACGTTCACCTCAGTTGTCTTCTGGATGGACCCCCAGGGGCCCATTCCGGATGGGGAAGTTTCCGCTCATGGGGCTCGGATCCGGCCGTCAGGGAGCCAAGGGGCGGACTTCGTCACGGGACCGAAGGTTATTCCGGCGAGGAAAAGGCGTCAATCGGTGACGCCGGGCCCCGGGGAAGGCCTGGAACTCCGCTGCTACCCTCCACCTCCGCTCCGTTCCCGTTCCCGTTCCTCGTCCATCCGCCTCCGGATCTCCTGAGCTCGTTCAGCCCAGGTCTCCCGAATGGCCGCAGCAGCAGCCCCTCGAGCGATGTCCTCGTTGATCCACTGCTGCCGGTTGGCACGATCCCGCAGCCCAGGGGGTGTCTCGAAGCTGAAGGGGAGAGGCACGGAAAAGTCGCCCAGGTGGATCCGGCCCGGAGAGAGTCCCCACCGCCGCCCTTCCTCATCGGTATAGGTCCAGTCCCGGGCTCCTTCGGAAAGGGCAGCGGCCACTGCCACCGAGTCATTCCAATCCTGCATCATCCCGTAGATCATGAGACGGGCCCGCTCTTCGTCGCTCAGCTCCAGGTACGCCTGTCCATCTGGACGCCAGAGACGGGGGTCCGGGGTCTGAGGTCGGAGGAGCTCGGCGACATGGCGTCGCACCTCGTCCTCATCCATGGGGCCCGGTTCCTCCGCTTCCTCCTCTCCTGGCTCCACACCCACCTCCTCGGCCGGTTCAGCCGGCGGCAGGTCCGGATCGGGGGGTGGCGAGTCCACAGGCACCTCCTGAGGGAGCTCATCCTCTTCGGGCTCCTCCGGCAGGTCAGTGAGTTCATCCAGGAGGACCAGCTCCACCCCAGGGTCCACCAACTCCGGGTCCGGCCGATGGATCTCCGGGAGGTGAGCCTCCATCCGATCCACCAGGGCCGGGTAGACCAGGAGGAGGAGGAAGTGGACGCCCACGGACACACCCAGCCCCCAGATCAGCGCGCGATTCCACTCCTGGTGGGCGTCGCTGGCCCGGGACCGTGGAGAGCCAGGTTCCGAGGGGGGTTGGGAGGTTGGCGAGGTCATCGCTTCTTGTAACCCCCCTGGGTAGGCCGGTTCCGGGAGCCGGTCAGCCGCCGCTCAGGTTGCGGAGGCGGGCCGCTCCCTCCCTCAGCCGCCCTTCTGGGACAGTGAGGGCGACGCGGAAGAACCCCTCTCCACCGTCTCCCAGGGCGGCCCCAGGGATCACCACTACCCCCGCTTCGTCCAGGGCCTGGCGTGCGAAGTCCCGGGACGGTCGACCACCGGGCACGGGGATCCACAGGTACATGGTGGCCCGGGGCGGTTTCAACTGGAATCCCGCGTCCTGGAAAGCCGCCACCGCTCCATCCCGGCGTCGACGGAAGATCTCCACGTTCTGCGGAACCCAGTCTTTCCACGAATCCAGAGCGCCGATCCCTGCGGCTTGGACGGCCTTGAATGCCCCCGTATCCACGAAGGTCTTCAGGCGACTCAGGGTGGCGATGAGTTCCCGGTTCCCCGCCACCCATCCCAGCCGCCACCCGGTCATGTTGTAGGTCTTGGAGAGGGAGTGGAATTCGACAGTGACCTCCGCCGCTCCCTCGATCTCCAGAACCGATGGGGGGCGATATCCGTCAAAGGCCATCTCCGAATAGGCGTTGTCGTGGAGGAGGACGATCCCCCGCTCCCGACAGAACTCCACGGCATCCGCCAGATACGACCGGGGCGCCACGGCCGAAGTGGGATTGTTGGGATAGTTGAGAATCAGGACTCGGGTCTTGTCCAGAACCCTCTCAGGAAGCTCCCGAAAGGGCAGGAGGAAGTCGTTTTCCGGACGGAGGGCCACTGGGTGGGGTGTGGCTCCGGCCAGGACCGTCCCACCCAGGTAGGCCTGGTATCCTGGATCCGAGTAGACCGCCACGTCCCCCGGGTTCAGGATGGCCATGAGAAGGTGAGCGATTCCCTCCTTGGACCCAATGAGGGGGAGGAGGTCCTGGAAGGGATCCAACTCGAGCCCGAACCGGCTCCCCATCCACCCAGCAACCCGTCGTCGGAACTCCGGTAGGCCCAGCTGGAAGGGATAGCGGGAGAAGGAAGGATCCTCGGCAGCCTCCTGGAGTCGTTTCACCGCCAGGGGCGGTGGGGCCAGGTCGGCGTCTCCGGCCCCCAGGTCGATGACGTCCACCCCCGCTTCTTCCAGCTCTCTCCTGCGTTCAGGAATCCCTGCCATGGGATACCCGGGAAGGGAGTCCAGCGATCGAGATCGGGGAGGGAAGGGGCGGGTCATTCCTCGCCCCGACCTGACAGACCGGCTGGGCCTGGAGGGGAGAAGGCTTCCCCCTTGCGACTTTCCCGACCGGAGGAGCTGAACCAGGGGGCTCCGGGGCCTGCGCGGACCGGGTTGCGCACTGCGCCCACTCCCGGAATGGACACGGTGACCTCATCCCAGGGAACGAGGGGACCAACCCCTTCCGGGGTCCCGGACAGGATCAGGTCGCCTGGCTCCAGCGTCATGATGCGGGAGATATAGGCCACCAGGACCGGAGGTGGGAAGGCCATTTCGTCCATGTGTCCCACCTGGCGTGTCTTCCCATTTACCTGGGTTTCGAGCTGAAGGGACGCCCGGTCCACCTCCTCCAGGGAAACCGGGGCTCCCACAGGGCAGAACGTGTCGAAGCCCTTGGCCCGGGTCCACTGATCATCTGCCCGCTGTACCTGGCGTGCAGTCACGTCATTGGCCGGAAGGACGTGAGAAAGGAAGTTCCACCCCTCCCCTTCCTTCACGAACCGGGCTCGGCGACCCACGACGAAGGCCAACTCTCCCTCGAAGTCCACACGGCCAATCCCCGGGGGAAGTAGAATCGCCTCGCCATCGGCGATCAGGCTGGTCGTGGGTTTGAGGAAGATGAGGGGCTCCTTGGGCACCTCCCCGCCCAGCTCCCGGGCGTGGGCCACATAGTTCCGGCCCACGCAGACGATCTTGCCGGGGGCGAGGTGGGGATGCATCCGTCGACGTCTACTTCTTCGGACCTTCGTACCGGTATCGGAGCGTCCCGACGATGGCCACCAGGGCAGCAATGGCCAGGAGGACGGCCGTGGCTGCGTACCAGAAGCCGGCATCGGGCTGGTTTGCACTCCAACTCTGGGAGGCGGCCTGTAAGGCCATGAAGGTGAACACGAGCCAGACCGCACCCACAACGAATCCGAAAATACGAGACATGACCACCAGATCCGGGTTGAACGTCACGGAGGGTGGGCAGCCCACAGGAGACGCCCACCAGACGGTCCCCCGAAGGGGACGCCGTAATCTACGCCGCCGAGGCCAGGTGGCAACCGGATCAGGCGCCAGGAGGAACAGTCCGGGCACCGTAGAACTCACCCAGGACCTTCTGCAGGTGCTCCCAATCACCTCGAACCAGGGGCGCTGGAGGGAGGGAGGCCCGGAGAACCCGACCGTACCCTCGGGTCAGAATGCGATCGTCCAGGAGGAGGATCGCCCCTTGGTCCTCCCGGGACCGGACCAGGCGACCAAATCCCTGTTTGAGTCGAAGGGCCGCCAGAGGAAGGAGATACGATTGGAACGGATTCTTCCCCCGGCCTTCCAGCGCCTCCATCCGCGCCTGGGTGATGGGTTCAGAGGGTACGCGGAAGGGCAGCTTCTGGAGGATCAGCGCCCGGAGGGGATCGCCGGGCACGTCCACCCCCTCCCAGAAGGAGGAGGTTCCCAGAAGGATCCCCCGCCTGGACTGGACGAACTGCTGTAGAATCCGGTGACGGGGCCCCTCGCCGTGGACGAGAAGGGGCCAGCGGACATTCCGCTCCCGGAGGAGCCGAGCCACCGTTCGGAGAGCCCGGTGGGAGGTGAAGAGGACGAAGACACCCCCTCCTGTGAGATCGGCCACGTCCTCCACCACCTGGGCCGTAGCTTCCTGGAAAGCGGTGCCGGACCCGGAGCCCGGGAGATTGGTGGGAACACCGAAGACGGCCTGGTTCCGGTAGTCGAAGGACGACTCGACCTTCTCCTCCACCACGTCCAGGGGTTCTTCCGGTACTTCGTCCATCTGCGTCACGGGAAGGGCGTCCCCGAACGCCAGCATCGGCTCGGAGGAGGACGCGGCCTCTCCGGTGGGTCTGCCACCGGCAGCCTCTCTTCCGCTTTCGTTTCGGCTCTCGTCCAGGAGCCCGAGCCGCCCCCTGAGAAAGTTGAATCCACCCCGTCCTACCGTCAGGGTGGCCGAGGTCACCACAGTGGTGTCGATCCGGGTGAAAAGACCCTTCCGCAGCTGCGCACCTGGCTCCACAGGCGCCGCTGCCAGACGGACATTCCCCCGACCTTCCCCATCCCCACCACGGGCCTCCACCCAGCGGACGAACGCCTCCCCCTGATCCCCTGGATCCAGGACCAGCGCCAGGCCGTGGCGAGCCGACTCCAGGCGGCGCTCCAGCGACCGCAGATCCAGGAGCCGACCCTCCAGACGGTCTCGGAGGGTGTCGTCGTCTTCCAACCGGATCCGAAGCTCCTCTACCTCCCGGCCTAGCCGGCTGAAGGTGGCTGTCAGGGAGTCCAGTGCCGCCAGGATCTCCGGGGCGTCGGAAGGATCTCGGGGATCCCCCCTACCCAGGCGAAGGGGTTCGTCTTCGCTTCTGGGGACCCGAGGCTCCAACCGTTGGAAGAAGGTCTCCAGGGCATCCCGTGCCTGGACCAGGGCCGGCTTGAGCCTCTCCTGGATTCGAGCCAGGATCCGGCCGGCCTCCCCCCCCCTTCCCTGCCCCTTCAAAACCGCCTCCACGCTGGCCAGAACGCCCTTCCCATTCCGGTCCAGACGGGAGAGGGCGCGAAAAAGAGCGATCCGGGTGATTTCGGTTCCCAGATGTGAGGTAGCCGCATCCTCCACATTGTGCCCCTCGTCCAGGATCACGTGGCGGTAGGGTGGGAGCACGGCGGATTGGGCCCAGTTCTCGGTGGCCCCCCGCAAGGCCACGTCAGAAAAGAGGAGGGCGTGGTTCACCACCAGGAGGTCGGCGGCGGCGGCCTGGCGGCGAGCACGCTGATAGAAGCAGTCCTGGAAGTGGGGGCAACGAGCCTTCAGGCAGATGTCTCCGTCCGACCGTACCTCCTCCCATACCTGGGGGGACGGCACCTGGGACAAGTCCGAAAGCGAGCCGTCCTGGGTCATGCGAACCCACTCCACCAACCCTTCCAGTTCCGAGCTTCGGTCGTCTTCGAAGAGGGAGGGCGCCGTCTCGGCAGCCAGGAGGAGCCGGCGGATGGAAACGTAGTTGCTCCGACCCTTGACCAGGGACCAGGAGAGTTCCTTGCCCAGGAGGCGCTGGACCAGGGGCAGATCCTTCCCCACCAGCTGCTCCTGGAGGTTGATGGTGTTGGTGGAGACCACCGTGCGCTCCCCATTGGTGAGGGCCCACTGGGCAGCCGGCACCAGGTACGCCAGGGACTTCCCCGTCCCGGTACCTGCCTCTACCACCAGGACGCCACCTTCGTTGTAGCGTTCCGCGACCTGGCGGGTCATGGTCCGTTGGCCTGGTCGATCTTCGAATCCGGGATGGAGCTTGGCCAGAGGCCCATCAACCCCCAAGATCGCCTCCACCTCGTCCAGTTCGAGGAGAGCTCGTTCTCGGGCCCGGGGCGGCTCCACGACGACGTAGAGGGAACGGGCCCCGTTGTCCACGATGGCCGTCCCCAGTCCTTCCTCGTAGACCCGGGCGGCCATGGCCAGGTCGGCGTCGGACGGTTCCAGCAGGCCGGACGGGTGGTTATGGACCAGAACCTCACCTGGGTTGGCGTCCCTGGCGGCGGCCAGGACAGCGGCGTGGTTCCCTCGGGCCACTGCCCGGAGATGGACCAACCGGCGCTCCTCGTCTACCTGGGCCAGGAAGCACCCCTCCCGACCCCCGGCCCGGGCCACCTCATCCCGGATGCTCCGGGCACCCTCGGAGGAGAGGCGGAGGGGTCCGGGAGAGACGAAGGCAGGGTCGCCATCCATGGGCGCAGTCGGGTCAGGTCTTGAGGGGCTCAGGGCGTGCCGAGGGAAAGAGAACGTTGTTGAGGATCAGCCGGTACCCCGGGGAGTCAGGGTGGAGATCCAGATTCGTGGGCGCGTCACCGATCTGATGCTCCGGATCCTCAGGATCGTGTCCCCCGTAGAAGGTCCACGTGCCCTCGCCCAGGGTCCCATGGATGTACTTGGCCCGATCCCCTTCCTCGGCCAGAACCGTCACTCCTGGCTTGAGTCGTTCCACCCTGAAGCTGGTGGTCAGACCGTAGAAGTCGGGAATGACGGACTCATGATTCTGGACCAGCATGGAGGCAATGGGATCGATGGTGGCGGAGAACTCGAAGAGTCGGAAACTCCCCAGGGGCTGCCTGCGTGCCGTGTTCACCTGGTGCACATCAATGTCGGAAAAGGCATTCACCGATGGGGAGATCTCGATGCGAGCCCCCTGGAAAGCAAAGGTCCGGGACCAATCCATCCGCTCGGTGGCGTCCGGGTCCGGGGGACGTCCATTGGCGAAGGAAGCGGTGATTTCTGTCTCGTGACTGGCCAAGGCCAGGTCCAGTGTCTCCGTGGCTGAGCACATGGCGAAGAGGAATCCTCCCTCCTCCACGTAGCCTCGGATCTCCTCTGCCACGGCTCGCTTGGCCGATGGCACGTCGGGGAAGCCAAACTGAGTGGCCACCTCCTCGTTCCGGGCCACCTCCTCCTGGAGCCAGGGTGCATTGGCATAGGCCAAGAAGAACTTGGAGTACTGTCCGGTGAAGTCCTCGTGGTGGAGGTGCAGCCAATCGTACTCGTCCAACTCCCCCTGGAGGACCTCCCGGTCCCACACCGTCTCGTAGGGGATCTCTGCATACTCGAGGGCCAAGGTCACCGCATCGTCCCACGGCTGGGTGTTGGGCGGAGTGTAGATGGCAATCCGAGGCGCCGTTTCCAGAGGCACCGCTTCCATGTTCGCGCCCTGGATCTCCCCTCGGATGCGCGCCTCATCTCCTCCGTCCAAGGGGATCACATCCACCCCGCGAAGGGCCGCCTCCCGTCGGACAGCATCCGTGTCCGGAAGAAGGAACGCGCCGTCCCGGTAGTTCAGAAGCCACTCGGCCGTCTCCCCTCCCTCCAGTACCCAGTACGTCAACCCATAGGCCTTCAGGTGATTGGTCTGGGTCCGATCCATGGGAACCAGGAGTTGCTGGGCCTTCAGCGCCGTTCCCCCCAGCGTCAGCGCCAGGAGCGGCGCCAGAAGGAGGGATCTCAGCATGATCTGCCACCAGGCCTTGGTCATGAATTCGCTTTCCGTAATGGGTTTTTCAGCGTCGAGTGTGCGGTCCACTCCCATGGGGATCCTTGAGGTACCTCCGCCAGGACCAGTCGCCGCCTCCCGGCCATCGCCGACCGGCGGCTCCCAGCGCCAGACCTCACCCATCCCGGCGGATCGTGCTCAAGAGGCGGCGCGCTTCCGGGGCCAGAGGATGATTCGGCCCTCGGACGATGAGGGCCTCCAGGAGCTCCACTGCTTCCTCCCGGCCCTCCGGCTCCGAGCCTTCAAACAGGTGGCGGGCCAGCCGAAGGCGGGACTCGGGCACCTCCGGCGCCTCGGGATCCACCGCCAGGAGCCGGCGTCGGAGTTCGGCCGCCCGGGTCGGATCCTCCGGGTCCAGGAGCCTGGCTCCGAGAGCCAGGAGTGCGGGATGCTCCTCCTGGGCCAGCTCCTCCAAGCCCTCTTCGATGAGGTCGACGGCCGCCCTTGGATCCTCGTCCAGGGAGACGAGGACGGCCTGGGCAGCCAGGGCCCCGGCCTCTCCCCCGCCCTTCTCGGCTACAGCCAGGAGCTGGACCCAGAGAGTGGCCATCCATCCATAGCCATCCGCACCCTGAGAACGGATGACCTCCAGGGCCCCGGCTCGGGAGTCCTCGTCACGAAGCTGGGACGGAAGCTCAGTCAACTCCAAGGCGAGTGTGTCGACCTGAACGTCCAGGCGATCCATGGTCCCGACCTCCACAGCCGCCGCCGAAGCCGGGAACGCCAGCATCATGAGAATGGCTGCCACAGCGGTGGAAACGCGAAGGCCCAGGCCGAAGGAAAGGCCCGCGCGGGAGGAGTTGGCCCCATGCAGCTCTCCTCCAACGGCGCTTTCGGTCCGAAGCTTCCCCTTGATCATGGCTGCCATCCCTCGCCACGCCACCGATTCAAGCGCTCGAAGTACTCCAGGACCAAGCGCCGCTCCGCCGGCGTGAGTCCGTCCAGCTCAGCCGCGGAGGGCAGGGGCACCCGATGCCCCTGTAGGAGGTCCTGGGAGAGGGGAGCGATGAGCGGCCGATCCACCTCCTCGGCAGTGGTCCCTTCCCGCTCCTCTGTGGGCCCGTCCCGTTCCAGGGTTCGCCCTGCACCCAGAAAGCGCTCGAGGAGTTCGGTCTGACGTTCCCGGATCTCCGGCTCCAGCCGTCCTTCAGCCAGGGCCTCCGCCAACTCCCGAGCCTCCCGGGCCATCTCATCCAGATCGCCAGGGGTCCACTCGCCCCCGGACATGTCCGCCAACTCCTCCACTCCGCCAGCTACCGCCTCCTGGGCAGCCGCCATCTCTTCCATACGGGCGGCAGCCCCGTCGGCATCCGGCTCTCCAGAGAGGGCTTCGGCTTCCTGGTTGATGGCCTCCTGCTGGTCCGCCAGGGCATCCAACTCCTGGAGCAGGTCGTCCATGGCCGAGCCGTCGGGGGTTTCGCCTACCCGTTCCATGCCGGCCAGCGCCAGGAGCGCCGCCTGGCTCAGGGCCCGAGATGATCGGCCAGCGGCAGCGTAGGCACTCCGCTCCGCCGCCCCCAGGCCTCCTCGGCCCAGTTCCTCCACCGTTCGCTCCGCCTCCACCATGGCCTCTCCCAGGGCCGCATTGACCTCCCGACCCACCGATGGGGCCTGCCGGGTCGCCAGGGAGATGCGGGTCGCCAGATTTCGGATCCCTTGAACGATGGCCGCCTCTTCGGACTGCATGGCCCGACGCCCGGTGGTGCCCGTTCCCTGGATCCGGTCCTGAAGGTCATCCTGACGACGAGCCAGGCTCAGGGCATCCTCGGCCCCTCGCCGGAGAGCTTCCCGGATAACCTCCTCCCACTCTTCCAACCACTCCATGCGGGCCTCCTCCATCTCCTGGAGGGCTTCCCGCGCCGCCTGGGCCGCCTCATCAGCCGCCTCACCGGCGGCCTCCCCGTCGCCGTCCATGGCTGCGTCTACCGCTTCCTGCATGGACTCACGGGCCTCCGCCATGTCGGCCGAGGCATCCGCAGCCCTCTGGGCCGCCTCCATATCTCCCTGATCCTCCAGACGACGGGCCAACTCTTCAAGTCGATCCTGGACCTCCTGAGCCCGTTCTGCGACCCGCTCCTGCTCCTGGGCCCCTTCGGGTGTGGACAGGGCCTCACTCTCGGCCAGGGTTTCCTGTTCCTCCACCATCCCCCGAAGCTCCTCCTCCGATCCCTGGAAAGCCTCCTCCAGCGCTTCCCGCTGGATCCGCTCCATGGCCGCGTCCAACCGTTCCTCCAGCGACTCCCGTGCTTCGGCCAGTTGGGAGAACTCCTCAGCCAGATCTGGTGTCTCACCCGCTTCCAGGCGGGAGAGGAGATCCTGGACCCGTTCCAGCTCTTCCGGGTCGGCCACCTCCCTCAGGAGAGACTCCAGACGTTCCAGCCGTTCCCCAAGTCCCCCATCCTCATCGCCCAACCCCTCCAACGCCATTCGGGCATCCTCCAGCTCCTCCCGGAGCTCGTCCACCTCATCGCCCATGGCTTCGTGTCCCTGGGCCGCCTCCCGTAACGCTTCCCGATCCTCGAAGGAGGCTTCACCGTCACTCCCTTGAGTTCGGCTGTCCATGGCTCGGTCCTGGAGCTGGCGCGCCTCCTGACCCGCCCGCTCGGAAAGGGCGCCAACCCGTTCTCCCATCTCCTCTATGTGCTCCCGGGCAGCGTCCCGTTGGGCCACGGCCGATGGGACGCGGAGTCGGTACTCCGGAGTCCAGGATTCCTGGCCTGTGAGAGAGTTGTCCACGGCCCGGGCTGAAAGGAGGAGCTCGTCGCCGGGTCTCAGCTCCCGCCCCGCCAGGTCCAGGGTCGGACGCAGCTGGAGCGCCCGCTCCCCATCCACCGGGATGACCTGGACGCGGATCCCCTCGGGCAGGGACGCATCGCCTACGGGGGAGAGGTGGATCTCCACCCGTTCCAGTCCGTAGTCATCGCTGGCTTCCACCAGGAGGGGAAGCGTCAGGGACGCCGGGATCTCCGTGTCCCTCCCGGGAACTGGCAAAGCGATCTCCGGAGGCAGATCCTCTTCCAGCTCCAGGTCGAAGGCCGGTGGGAGGAGGGCTTCGTCTTCCACCGAATCCACCTCCCAGTGAATTCGATCCGACCGCTCGGGAACCCACGTGCCCCGGAGCTCTCCATCTTGGGCTTCCAGGTGGAAAAGGGCTCCTCCCTCCTCGCCCCTGAGGACCACCCGCCCGTCACCTCTTCCCTCCATCCGTCCCCGTATGCCCACACGGGTACCGCGAGGGATGGAGAGGCTGATGGGGGTGCCCTGCATGACCTCAGGGGGAATCCGGGTGTGTTCCGGATACTCCAACTCCAATGCCAGCTCCGCCAGGAGGAGCGGGTCGGAGGGCTCCAGGCGGGCGTCCGGCGTCCGGGCGCCATCGGGCGCCGAAGCCCAGTAGCGGACGGTGCCCTCCACTGCCGGAAGTCGGCTTTGGGCCAGCCCGTCCTCCACCACCAGGACCTCCTCCCGGAGCGGCTCCCCCACCGCTTGCCAGTGAAGGGTCACCTGGCTCCGGCGCGTCGCCTGAACCTGGATCTGGGGCCTTGAGCCCCGTGGTACATGGGCGTCGCCCGGATCGAGCTCCAGCGCAGGAAGGGCGCTCCCGGTCAGGATGGCGCCGGGAGCCGCCAGCCCGGCCCAGGCCGTTCGAGAGCGATCCGGAGACAGGACCAGAAGAAGGACGACGACTGCAGCCAGGAGAGCCGTGATACCGGCCGTTCCACGGAGAAGTCTGGAAAGCTCCTGGCCCGGCTGACCGGACAGGCGCTCCGGAGTCGAGGAGAGGCGGTCCATGAGGGCCCGGGAACCTGCCCTGACAAGCGAACTGGACACCCCCTCCGAATTGGAACGATCCAACTCAAGCTGGGCGCGGACTGTGCCCCGGGGTAGGCGTGCCTGCCGTTCCATCTCGCCGGCCACCTCCTCCTCGGAGGTCCATCGGCGGAGGCGCGCCACCACACCGGCTACAGCCAGGAGAGCTCCCAATCCTCCCAGGATCAGGAGGAGGAGGGGGAGGGGTGAACCCGCCTCCCAACCACCACCGCCCAGGAGCCAGGCTACGACCAGGACGGCGGCCCCAGCCCCCAGGAGGGAGAGGAGCACCACACCCCCCCCTCGCCGACGGAGGTACTGACGGACTGCCGCCAGGGCCTGACTCGGGGTACTCACGGGACCTTCCTGGACAGGGCGTATACGAAGATGTTCACCCCCATCCGAAGGGCTTCCTCTCGCACTTCGGGGGGATTCTCATGGACGTCTTCATCCTCCCATCCATTGCCCAGATCCGTCTCGTAGGTATAGAGGACGGCCAGTCGACCATCGTGGAAGATGCCGAAGGCCTGAGGTGGGTTCCCATCGTGCTCATGGATCTTGGGAAGGCCTTCGGCAAACTCGTAGAACGCCGAAAAGATGGGGTGGTCGGGAGGCAGTTCCACCATGGGCCGATCCGGATAGAGGGCTTCCATCTCTCGCCGGAAGGCCTCGTCCATCCCGTAATTGTCATCGGCGTGGAGAAAGCCGCCCCCCTCCAGATAGCGCCGAAGGGCTTCCCGCTCCTCAGGACTGAAGACCACTTCGCCATGCCCCGTCATGTGGATGAGTGGATAGTCGTGAAGGGACGGATCCAGGGGCGTCACTACGTCTTCCCGGCTGGCCACCGAGATCCCGGTCCGGCTCCGGATCGCTTCCAGGAGATTGGGAAGGGAGGACGGATTTGCATACCAGTCCCCACCACCGCCGTACTGGAGGCGAGCAATGGTCATCTCGACCGCAGGGGAAATCGGCCCGGGGAGCGCGTCCACGGGATCGCCCCATCCGGCAGCCGGTCCCGCCGCCAGGGTGTAGGGTCCAGGAAACCCGAAAACGGTGAAGATCAGGAGAAGGGTGGAAAACACCAGGTGTTGCCGTGCTCAGGTTGAGGAAGTGTCGGAGCTGGGGCCATCCCGTTGGCCAGCCATCTCCTGGACCAGTGCATAGACCTGGTTCCGAGGCAATCCGAGTCGTCGAGCCACCTCCCGGGCCGCCCGACTCGGCGAACGACCGTCCTGGAGAAGAGCAGTGGCCAGCGCGCGAGCAGCCTCCACATCCACCTCCTCGCGGGCACGGGAGTTCTCGCTCCGGGGTGCAACGACCACGGTGACTTCACCTCTTGGGGGACTCTCTGAATAATAGCGGCTCAGCTCTTCCAGGGTTCCCCGTCGGAACTCCTCGTGGAGCTTGGTGAGTTCCCTGGCCACCACCCCTCGTCGTCCAGGCTCGCTGATCCCCGCCAGTTCAGCCAGAAGGGTGGAGGTCCGCTCAGGCGATTCGAAGAGGATGGTGGTCTCGGCGGCGGCGGCCACCCGCTCCAGAAGCTCCTTCCGAGTGGAGCCCTTCCGCGGAAGGAAACCCAGAAAGGTGAAGGGACGGGTAGGAAGCCCGGAGCCGATCAGAGCCGTCAGAACCGCCGAGGGACCCGGCACCGGGGTTACGGCGTGCCCCTGGGCCAGGACCTGAGCCACCAGCCGCTCTCCCGGATCCGACACAAGAGGGGTCCCGGCATCGGAGACCAACGCAAGGTCCTTTCCCTCGTCAAGGCGCTCCAGGACGTCCCGGATCCGGGCTTCCTCATTGTGTTCGTGGAGAGAGAGCATGGGCACCCGTAGCTCCAGGTGATGGAGGAGTTGACCCGTACGGCGCGTATCCTCGGCCAGGATCAGATCTACGTCCCCCAGGACCCGGACCGCACGGAAGGTGAGATCTTCCAGGTTCCCGATGGGGGTACTGACAAGATAGAGTGTGCCCATGGGCGCCAAGATAGGGCGATGCCCCCTCCTGCGCGATGCAGGTTTCTGCCGGCGACCCTCCGGCCCCATCACTCCAACACCCTTCTAAGGCGGCAGGGGTCCCGGAAGGCAAACGCCACCGGCCCGGGCAGCGCATGGGCGCCACCCGGGCCGGGCGGTCCTTCCCTGGATCAGGAAGGCTCGTCACGAGGATGACCGAGACAGTCGAGTGCTGTCCCGGCGGGTCCCTCCATTCCCTCAGAGGTGTTCCTGGATCTTCTTTTCCAGATGGGCCTTGGGCACGGCGCCGACCACGGTGTCCACGTGGGTTCCATCCTTGAAGAAGAGGATGGACGGAATGGACCGGATCCCGAAGCGGGAAGCCGTCCGGGGATTGGCATCCACATCCACCTTCCCGACGCGGACCCCCTTCCCGGCGTATTCCCCCGCCAACTCCTCGACGATGGGCCCCACGATCCGGCAGGGCCCGCACCAGCTGGCCCAGAAGTCTACCAGGGACAGTCCCTCGCCGTCCTCGATCTCGGACGTGAAGGTGTCGTCGGTCACAGTCACCGCATTCTTGGTCTCAGCCATCTCTCTGTCTCCCGATCTGGGCGCCGGCCAGCCCTGGAAGGGACTCACCGGGCCATTACTTTTCAGTGTGTCGTTCTGCTATGGTTTTCGTCACTACGGCTTCCGGTCTCCCGGGGCCCCCTCATCCACAGCCCTGGATCCAGTTTCTGGATCCAGGCTACAGAGGAAGCACATCATGCCACCCTACCCGCTGGATCATGTGGCCATCGCCACACCCTCCATCAAGGAGGCGGCCTCAATGTACGAACTCCTCACCGGGGATACTTGTTCCCCAGTGGAGGAGATCCCTTCCCAGGGGGTCCGGGTCGCCTTCGTCGGGAAGGTTGAACTCCTTGAACCCCTGGGCGCTGAAAGTGGTGTGGGTCGCTTTCTCCAGCGCCGAGGATCCGGCCTCCATCACATCGCCTTCCAGGTACCGGATCTCCCGGCAGCCCTCCAGGAATTCGCCAGCCAGGGATTTCGTCTCATCGATGAGAAGCCCCGAACCGGCGCGGGAGGCCACCAGGTGGCGTTCATCCACCCGGCCAGCGCCGGCGGCGTACTCTGGGAACTGGTCCAACACTGAGAACCAGTCCAGCACTGATCCTTCGACCCGAGCAGCGGCCCGCTCAACGGGCTCCGGTGATTCGCTCCAACCCGATCTCTTCGATCATCCACTCGCCCCCTCCTGCACGGACTACGACGAAAGGGACGTCCTGGTATCGTTCTCGGCCCCACTCCAGATCCACGCCCACCCGCGTCGTGGGCGCCCGTCGACCGGCTACGGTGGTCTCGGAGCGCATGCGGTAGTCGTCGTGCCGGAGGATGTACGCGATGGTGTTCATCCGCAGTTCAATCTGCTGCCACGAAGTGCAGCGGCCCGAAAGTCCGATCCAGGATCCCATCCGTCGGAATGCGCAGCCCAGAGTGGAGCCGGCTTCATCGGCAATGGGTCCGTCCTCAGTGCCGAAGATCCGGGCCATGGCCTCCAGGTCCCGGGTGTTCGCAGCCTGGAGAAACCGTTCCACGGAGAGCTGGGGTTGGGGACCGGCCATCTGAGATGACGGCGCTCCTGGCGAGGCGCAGCCGGAAAGGGGGACCCAGAGGATGAATCCCACCAACACGAGGGTCCAACGCAGGAGACCGGAGGGACTTGAAGGGGTGGGGTCAACCATGTGGCTCCGAACCTGGAAACGACGGAAGGCCGACGGCGACCCAGGTGAAGGGTCACCGCCGGAACGGGGAAAGATCGCCCCTCTCCGACCCCGACGGTAGTCCCGCACGGTCGCCAGGGTCAAGCCGGATTCACCGGGGCCGGTAGCTGGAAGTCGAATCGGACCTCCTCTCCCTCGGTGGCAGGAGGTCGAACCTGGACGATAGTGCCGGGCTCCACCTCCTTCTCCAGAAGCCGCATGGCCAGAACGTTCTGGATCCGCTGCTGGATCACGCGCTTCAACGGCCGGGCCCCGAAGATGGGGTCGTAGCCCTCGTCGGCCAGGAGGGCCTTCACCTCATCGTCCACCTCCAACGTCACCCCCAGATCGGCAGCCAGAACACGAACCCGGTCCAGCTGGAGGTCCACGATGGTCCGAAGATCCTCGCGGGTGAGGGGACGATAGATGATGATGTCATCCACCCGGTTCAGGAACTCAGGCCGGAAATGCCGATGCATCTCCTTCCGGACCCTGGCATTGACGGCCTCCCAGTCCCCGGATTCGGCCTCTTCCAGAATGTACTGGCTCCCGATGTTGGAGGTCATGATGATGACGGCGTTCCGAAAGTCCACCGTCCGCCCCTGGGCATCGGTGAGCCGCCCGTCGTCCAGGATCTGCAGGAGGATGTTGAAGACCTCGTTGTGGGCCTTCTCGAT
>PWWP01000326.1 GCA_003562075.1 Gemmatimonadota bacterium | reverse complement strand
TACGGAAACGAGATGGTCTTCGATGCCACGCCGGGGGATGAGCATATCCGGATCTTCTCGCCGAGCCACCGCTCCCTCCTGGAAATTGGAAAGAGCTGCAAGTGCCGGTCGGACAGCGACTACTGTGAGATCATGGACGGTGACAAGGCCGAGATGACGTTCGGAAACCTTATCGGCCTTAGCATCGGTGTGTCCTCTTCCGTTGATATTGGGGGGAGTTTCAAGGTCTCGGCAGGTTACAACTTTGAGTTCACCGTTGCCGAATCCATGAAGATCGAGTTTGGTCCCACCCTCAAGTTGGGGAAGGCCGACGAGTTCAAGTGGGGGATGTCCAAGTTCAGCAACCATGTGCAGAAGGAGGCCCGCCTCCAGTCCGACAAGGAGGTTCTCCTGATCGGTGGGTCTGGAAGCGAGAGCTCTCTCCTGGAGGGGAACTCAAAGGCGATGACTCTCCAGTACGCGCCCCACAGGCCGGGCCTGAAGGCCAAGGACCAGGCCGCCATGGCCAAGGCCGTGATGTACACGACCATCGGTGGCCTCGTGGGCAACGCGGTCTCCACTGCTGCGGCAGATGCGATCTTCAAGACCGATGACGACGACGATGCCTCCTATGGAGCTCTCCTGGGCATGATCCCCACGGCATTGGTGGATACGGCCGTACTCGCCGACCAGTTCAAAAAGCTGTCTAAGGGAAAGGCCGGGGACATCGATCGGGCCAAGATCCACGGGGCGCCCAGCGCTCAGCTGAAACTGGATAAGGACGGGGTGGACCTGGTAGGAGCCTCTCCCAGCAAAGGATCGGCTCCCGTGGACTGGAAGGCGCGGTTGCTCCTGAAACACCCCAGCGGTGGTACAGCCCGATTGGAAAGCAAACAGCTGTGCAAGGTGCGCTCCGAGAAGAGCGATGTGGTGGTGCAGGCCAAGAAGACCATCAAGCTGGTTGGGAAGAAGGTTGTGGCTCAAGACGGTCCCTTCAAGACCAAGAACATCTTCGACGCCGGCTGATCGGCGGACTGCCCCGCTCCTGAGACAAACCGCCCATGCGCATCCTCACGTCCCTCCCCTTGAAGGCAGCCCCCATTGCTGGGAGGATTCCCTTTCCTGGCCACTCCATGACGGTGGTGATCAAGGGGCTCTTCCGTCTGGAAGAAGAGCGGATCTCCGAGCTCCTGGAGGACCACGACCTGGCTTATCCCACTGGGGACGTGCCGGCCGTGGAGGATGACGACGAGCACTCGGAGATCCGGTACGCCAACGACTTCGTCCACTACAAGCCTCGAACCGATCTCATGCTGGTGGGCCAGTGCCACGCACCGGGGGGACGGCCGGTGGCCTCGTCCCGGGTGACCTTCCAGGTGGGAGATCACGGGCGGACCCTGCAGGTCTATGGCGACCGCTGGTGGGCCGGAGGCACCATGGGGGCCGAGATGACGGATCCCCAGCCCTTCACGCAGAAGGAGCTGACCTGGGATCGGGCCTACGGCGGGCCCCGATGTCCCGACAATCCAGTGGGCCGGGGCAACGAGTCGGTGGAGCTGGAAGATGGCCAGCGGGCCTGGCCACTTCCCAACATCGAGTTTCCCGAACAACGGATTGGCGCACCGGAAGACCGCCCGGCCCCGGCCGGCTTCGGGCCCCAGCCCCTGGGCTGGGAGCCCCGGCGGTCCAGGACTGGGACCTACGATGAGGAGTGGCTCCAGACCCGCTGGCCCTGGTATGCCGAGGACATGGACTGGGGCCTCTTCAACGCAGCCTCACCCATCCTGCAGCCCGAAGGCTTCCTGCGAGGTGACGAGGAGATCTACCTGGAGAACCTGCGCCCTGGGAAACCCCATTTCCAGACCCGCCTTCCCGGCCTCCGGGTCCGGTGCTTCCTGCACCAGCTTCCCGAAGGGGCAGATCCGCCCCCGCCCACGGAAAAGGGCCGCCAGGACTGGTCGCCGCCCCCCCGGGAGAACATGGAATTCCAGGAGGTCGGGCTGAACCTGGACACCCTCTGGGTGGATGCGGAGGAAGGATTGGTGGCCCTGGTCTGGCGGGGGTACACCCCGGTCCTGAACGAGGAGTTCGCCGATGTCCAGGAGATCTTCGTCACCGCCGAATCCCTGGACGATGCTCCGGCATCTCCGGAGACCTACCGGGCTCAGCTCTGGGCCCTCCTGGATGAACTGGAGGGGACCGGGGAGGAGGAGTTGGAAGAAGAGGAGTCGGGAGCAGGGGAGGGGGAAGGCCCGGAAGCCCCGGAGGAGCCCGGCTTCCAGGAAGTGACGGAGTCTGGGGAAGTGGAGGAAGAGGAGGACGAGCTCGACATCCCGTCCAACGGGATCGACAAGCTCATGGCGGATCTGGACGCCATGGGTCTGGATCCAGAGAATCCGCCGGAGATTTCGGAGGAGGACCGGGAACGGGCCGCGAACTACCTCCGGGAACAGGGGATGGACGACCTGGCTGATTTCATCCTGATGACGGAGGATGACTGGGCCGAGGAGGAGCCGGAGGATGAGGCGTCGGATCCAGGCCCATGGACCCGGGAAAGGGTGGTTGCAAAGCACCAGGAGGACGGGGATCTGGCGGAGGAAGACCTGAGCGGCCTGGATCTCTCGGGCCTGGATCTCGCTGCGATCGACCTGTCCGGGGCAGATCTCACCGATGTCAACCTGGCTGGTGCCGTCCTGGCGGATGCGACCCTCACCGGAGCTACTCTTTCAGGTCTGGACGGCACGGACGCAGATTTCACCGGCGCTCTCCTGGGCCAGTGCGACTTCGCCGGCGCTCGTCTTTCGAAGGCAGTCTTCGCCGGTGCAGACCTCACCGGAGCCCGGATGGCAGGGGTCCCGCTCATCCAGGCGGATCTCACCGGAGCCCTGATGGAATCCGCCATTCTCGGGAAAGCCGATCTGACCGGGGTCCAGGCCGAGGATGCCGTCTTCGTAGAGGCGGACCTGACCGGAGCCGTTCTCATCCGCGGCCTCTTCAAGGGGGCGGATTTCACCGGTGCCGCCCTGGACCGTGTGGATGCCCGGGAAGCCTCCTTCGAGTCTGCCGAATTCCCCCAGGCCACTGCCGTGGAGGCCATGCTGGCCGGCGCCGATCTCACCGGGCTTCGGGCCGCTGACGCCCTGGACTTCAGTGGGGCCAACCTGTCGCAGGTAAAGGCATCCGGCTCCGTCTGGTCCGGGGCGACGTTGGTGGGAACCGTCATGGCCTGGGCTGACCTCGACGGTGCTGATTTCACCGGGGCCGATCTGGAGAGAGCCGACTTCTACGCCGCCCACCTCCGGGAGGCCCGCTTCAGCAAAGCCCACCTCCTGGATGCCCGATTGGCGGCCGCCGATGCTTTCGAGGCCAAGTTCGACAAGGCAGACCTGGCCCGGGCCGACCTCCGGGGCGGCAACTTCTACGGCGCCGAGTTCATGGAAGCCCGCTTCTGGGAGACGGCCACCGATGGGGCGAACCTGACCATGACCAAGTATGGATGATTTCTCACTTCCTGGAGAGGAGAACCGGGAAGAGTATTACCGGAACTTCTCCCAGCGGCTCAGCGCCCAGGAGCTTCGGGAGAAGCTTGCCGCCGGAGAATCGGTGGTGGGGATCACCCTGGAGGACGAGGAGCTCTCCGGCATGGATCTCAGCGGGGTCAACCTGGCCATGTGCAAGCTGCGGCGAGTCACCCTGTCCGGGGCCCGGCTGAACGGGGCGAATCTGGCTGGTGCCATGCTCACCGATGTGGACCTGACCGGGATCCAAGGGGCAGGGGTGGACCTATCGGGAGTAGTGGCCGTGAACGTGGTGGTTCAGGATGCGGATCTCCGCAAGGCCAACCTCATGGCGGCCGGGTTCGAAGCCGAGGCACGCCTCAAGGTCGACCCTCGGACCCTGGATCCGGACACGGTGCTGGATCAGCTCACCGAGGACGACCTTGAGCTGGGTCGCTGTTCCTTTGAGGGAGCCGATCTGACCGAGGCCAACCTGGTAGGGCTCGAGTGCACCCTGGTGAACTTCACCGGAGCGGATCTGAGCCAGGCTCTCCTTCAGGGTGCCGAGCTGGAGGACTGCGGTTTGGCCGAGACCACCCTGGTGGGGGCCGAGCTGTCCGGGAGTGAAATCCGTCGCTGTGACCTGAGTCGGGCCAACCTGACTCAGGCTTCCCTGCTCGGTGTGGTCCTGGAGGGCTCGGTGGTAGAGGGGACGACCCTGTCCGAGGTGGTCCTGGACGGTGCCCGGATGGAGGAGGTGGATCTGGGCCAGGCCCGGGATCGCCCGAGCAGCGCTGTGGGGACCAGCTTCATCCGCTGCAGCCTGAGCCAGGTACCGTGGGCCGGTCTCTCCCTGACTGGGAGTGGTTTCCAGGAGTGCCGACTGGACGGGGCATCTCTGATCGGTTGCGATCTGGGGGAGGCCGACTTCCAGGAGACTACCCTGGAGAGCATCGATCTCACCGACGCCGATCTGAGCCAGGTGGCCTTCCAGAGATGCGACCTGCGCGGCGTAGGGTGGGGAGGCGCGAACCTCACTGGCGTTCGTTTCGCCGGCTCCGACCTCTCAGAGGTGGACCTCTCGGGCCAGGACTTCACCGAAGGAGACTTCCACGGGATACGGGCCCAGGGGACCCGGTTCCGGGGGTGTATCCTCAACGACGCAGATTTCGGTGAAGCCGACCTCCGGGGCGCTGACTTCGCGGGTGCCACCCTGGACAGCACTGCCTTCTCCGATGCGGACCTGTCTGGCGCCTCCTTCCGGGACGCGGCCCTCTTCGACTTCTGCGAGTTGGGGGGTGCCCGGTGCCAGGAGATGGATCTGAGCGGGGTCATGGTGGAGCGGACCGATTTTGATGGCCTGGACCTGAGGACCCTGATCCTGGAGGGAACGGCCTTCCGGGCCTGCAGCCTCACCGAATGTACCCTGGTCGGGATGACGCTGGCCTCCCTGGACCTCACCGACTGCGACCTGAGCGATGCCAACCTGGAAGGGGCTCTTCTGGATGGGGCCAACTGCCGGGAGGTGGACTTCTCCCGGGCAAATCTGACAGGAGCGGGGCTTCGCTCGCTGCGAGCGGTGGGAGCCCGATTCATCGGGGCCACCCTGGACGGGGCCGACCTGAGCGGATCGGACCTGAGGATGGCCAACTTCAGCGAAGCGAGCCTGACTCAGTGCCAGATGGCCGGCTGCCGGTTGGAGCGAACGATCTGGACCTCGGCCCAGGCCCAGGGGATCCGGCTGGCCGGCTCCAACCTGAAGTTCGCTGACCTGTCCCACATGAATGCCCAGGGCGCCGACTTCAGCGGCGCATCCCTTGTCCAGGCCAACCTCCACGCCCTGGACGCCGGAAATGCCAACTGGCAGAATGCCAGTCGGCGCGGGGCCCGGGAGACGGACCCGGATCTCTATGCTGCCGAAAGCTACGTTCCACCCTCCCCCCCCAGTTGACCTGCCAACCCCGAGGAATCCCATGAGCAACCACATCCCATTTGCTGGACCCGAGCTCAACCCTGCCTCCCTGGGTGCCCAGGAGCGTTACCTGGGTCCCGGCATCGTCATGCAGGTGGAAGAGGCCGACGCCAACCAGGTGCAGGTGGCCCTGCCCGCAGCAGAGGCCTGGGTGGAAGCTCAGGTGGCTCTGACGGGGGCTGAAGCCGTGCGCCGGGGTCAACGGGTCCTGGTCAGCGTCACGGAGGGGGGGGCTGCTTACGTCATCGGGGTCCTGGGGGAGGCTCGACGAGGAGTGGCCACCCGGGACGGTGCCCGGGCCCAGGTGGTGGAGGATGAGGCAGGGGAGCGGATCCAGCTCCGGGATGGTGAGGGGTGCCTCCTCTTTGAGTACGACCCGGCCCGAAAGACCGCCCGGGTGCAGGTGCCACGGGGAGACCTGGAACTCCTGGCCCCGGAGGGAGAGGTACTGGTGGGAGCGGGGAAGGGGATCCGCCTCACCGGACAGACGGTGGATCTTGCAGCCACCGCTTCGCTCCGAGCCTTGGTCCACGATCCTTCCTCCGGAGGGGTGAATTCGCTGAGGATGGGCCGGAAGGGAATCCGGATGGACACGGAGGGACTCCGAGTCGATGCTCGCCGCGGCCGGTTCAATG
Organism: Gemmatimonadota bacterium; assembly: GCA_003562075.1. Lineage (GTDB taxonomy): Bacteria > Gemmatimonadota > Gemmatimonadetes > Longimicrobiales > Gaopeijiaceae > PWLA01. Next base: position 12,124 of record PWWP01000326.1, on the reverse strand, counting down.
TGGACCGGAGTCAGATCACCGGAGAGCGAGTGGATGCGGAGGTTCGGGAGATCCGGACCACGGCCCAGCGGATCTGGACCACGGCCGAGTCGGTAACCCAGCGCTTCGGCTCTCTCTGCCGCCGGGTCAAGGGCCTGTTCCAGAGCCGGGCCGGGCGGGTCCGCAGCCTGATCTCCGGGACCTGGCACGCCCGTTCGGACCGGGCGGATCTTCGTTCCGAGAAGATCTTCAAGGTGGATGGAAGCAAAATCCACCTGGGATGAAGGGTCATGGGTCAGGCGCCTGACTGCCTTCGTCCGATCCGATCAGGTCCGGCTGGTTCAGTTCGGTCGGATGGGTCGGTCCGATCCGCTCAGTTCGGTGGACCGGACGGGGCGGACCCGGTGGACGGCAGAGGTGCAGGGCTCCCAGGAGACATGAACCGAACAGGAATCAAACAAGAGCCCAGGAGGAAGAGATGCTCCCAGCATCCAGCACAGGAGGCGGTGTCTGCTTCGCCTTCCCCGATGTCTGCAAGACCCCGGCGCCGCCAGGTTCCCCGGTACCCATCCCCTATCCCAATTTCGGGCAGGTCATGCAGGCTACTGACGCAGCCCAGAAGGTGAAGCTCTGCCAGAAGCCGGCGGTGACCAAGAAGACCAAGATGAACATGTCCCAGGGCGATGAGCCGGGGATTGCCGGCGGCGTGGTCTCCAACAAGAACATGGACAAGGTCCAGTACCAGAAGGGCAGCTCCAAGGTGAAGATCGAGGGGCAGGAAGCCGAGTTTCTCACTGCCATGACGGGCCAGAACGGCTCCAACGCAAACATGCCGGCCGGGAACCAGATCGCCCCCAGTCAGGTGAAGGTCATGGTCAGCCCCTGAGGACCCGAAGACAGGGTTTCCGCCGCCACCGGGTCGGATGGAGGTCGCAACGAGGCGGGCATCGGCGAGGGAGCTGTGTCTTCGGCCGCATACCAAGCCCACCCACACCCATGTGGATCAGCCACCATCCCCCTCCCCTCCAATTCCGCCTAGTTGCTTCCTGAAAACCGGTTGCAGAATCCCTGGAGGAGCTTCACCGACTGAGGGGTGAGCTGGACCGAGACCCTCTCCATCCCGCCAGCATCCTGGAGGGTCAACGAGAGGAGGACCACGGTGGCTTCCGGACCGGCCAGCCGATCGCTGGAGGTGACCCGGTCCACCCGCCAGTCCAGGTCTACCAGCACCTTTCCGTGGTCGGCCAGCGTCTGGAGGAGGAGAGTCTCCCGGACCCGCTCCTTCAGGGGGCCGTAGCGGGACGCCATGATCCGGGGCGTCCGGGTGTCTTCGCCGGATAGCTCCTGCAGGTCCTGGACGAAGTCGGCGCCCTCCAGGTTCAGGGCTGCGGCCTGCCGAAGAAGGGTCTGGGTGGCGGCCAGTGCAGCCCCCACCGCCTCCACGTCCAGGGCCTGGCCCTCGCTGAAGGCCTGGATGGCCCGGTGGATGGCTCCCTCGTCGGACTCGGTGACGGTGACTGTCAGGAGCTCCATGAACCCCTGCTGGGCACTGGTGGGCAGGGCCATGAAGGACGCCCATCCCCGGATGACCGGTTCAGGTGCCTCCCTTCCCTGGAAAACCTTGAGCTTGGGGCGCTGGGCCGGGCCGGTGTCCGATGTTGAACTCGACATTCGTTCTATCCCTCCAGAACAGTTGTATTCCCAGTTTTGCAAACCGGGCACCAAGGTAGTGGACTGTCCGGGCTCGGGCGACTGGCCGTCGGGCTGGCATCCTCCCCGAACCGGGAGTCCACAGCCCTCTCCCTCCCTGCTACTATTGGAGATGAACGGAACCACCGACCGGTCCCCTCGGGCCATCCTCATCTTCTGGTTCCCCCTGGCGCTGCAATGGATCATGATGGCGCTGGAGGGGCCGTTCCTGGCTGCCGTTATCGCCCGGTTGGCCGATCCCACCTTCAACCTGGCGGCCTACGGCGTGGCCTTTGCCTTCGCCATCCTGGTGGAGTCGCCGGTCATCATGCTCATGAGTGCCTCCACCGCGCTGGTCGAGGACGCCAAGAGCTACCTGAAGCTCAGGGCCTTCGCCAATCATCTGAACCTGCTTTCCACCGGGCTTCTGATCCTGCTCCTGATCCCCCAGGTGTTCAGCCTGGTCCTCCGGAGTGGGCTGGGCTTGCCTTCGGAGGTGGCCGACCTGGTCTATGGCTCCCTCTGGATCCTCCTTCCATGGCCGGCGGCCATCGGGTACCGACGCTTCATCCACGGGGTCCTCATCCGGGCCGGCGTCACCCGGAGAGTGGCTTACGGGACAGCGATCCGCCTGAGCACAATGGCGGCCACTGGATTTTTCCTGGCCGTCCTCACAGACCTGCCGGGGGCCTGGGTCGGGGCAGCCGCCCTCTCGGCCGGAGTGGTCATCGAGGCTGTGGCGGCCTGGGCCATGTCCCGGGATGTGGTGCGGGACCTTCTCTCGACAGAATCGGAGGTGTCTCTGGCCGGTGGCTCCTCCGCTTCGGACGCTTCCGATCCAGTGGCCTCGGACCCGGTGCCTGGGGGAGGCGGAAGGGTCGAGGCGGAATCGGGGGGTGAGCGGACGCTCAGTGAGGCCGGTGCAGGCGCAGGCGGAGTCCGGGCGCTGGGGGAAGCGGAGAAGGCATTGGCTCAGGAGGAGCCGGAGTACCCGACCTCCGGCGAGCTGGATTATCCCACTATCCTCCAGTTCTACTACCCCCTTGCCCTGACCTCTCTTATCGGGCTCACTACCCAGCCCATCCTCACCTTCTTCATGGGCCGGGCCCCGGCCCCGGTGGAATCTCTGGCCGTCTTCCCCGTGGTCATGGCCCTCTACTTCCTCTTCGGCACTTTCGGCCTCTCGTTCCAGGAAGCGGCCATCGCGCTTGTGGGCCGAAGGGGGGAGCACCGGAGGGAGCTGGGCCGGTTCGCGGCCGGCTTGGCCCTGGTGGCTTCCGGGCTCTTGTCCCTCATCGCCTTTACGCCCATGGCCCGAGTCTGGTTCGAAGGGATCTCAGGGCTGGAGCCGGAGTTGGCGGCCTTGGCCTTCGTGCCAGCTCAGATCATCGCTGCCGGCCCGGCGCTGGGAGTAGTCCTGGGGTTCCAGCGGGCCCTCCTGGTCCAGGCTCGTCGAACCCGGCCCATTACGGTGGCTACCGGATTGGAGGTCTTCACCATCGCCCTCCTCTTCCCCCTGTTTGCCTGGGGAATGGGTTGGATGGGGGTGACGTCGGCCATGGTGGCCCTCATCTGCGGACGAATCCTGGGGGTCACCTTCCTCTGGTGGACAGTGGGTCGAGTCACGGGGTGACCCGGGAGGTGCCCGGTTCAGTCCGAAACCACCCGGTTTCGACCGCCATCCTTGGCCCGATAGAGGCGCTGGTCGGCCAGTTTGATGAAGACGAAGGGGTCGGGCTCGTGGGTCAGAAGGTCATTGCTGGCCACACTGAGCTCCTGGAGATACTCATGGATGTCGGCCAGCCCCAGGGAGAGGGTGATGGGGATCTCGGTTTCGCCAAAGAGGAAGGGATCCTGGGCGATGGTGGCCCGGATCCGTTCTGCTGTTCCCAGAGCGGGATCCTTGGCCACTTCAGGAAGCAGGAGGATGAACTCTTCGCCTCCATACCGGGCCAGGATGTCACCCTGCCGAATGCACCCTTCGATGCGCTGGGCGCATTGGCGGAGGATGTGGTCGCCTGCCAGGTGGCCGTGGGTGTCATTCACGGGCTTGAAGTGATCGATGTCCAACATGATCAGAGAGAGGTCCCGCTCGTAGCGGAGGCTCCGACCGAGCTCCTTCTCCATGGTTTCCAGGAAGAAGCGCTTGTTGAAGATCCCCGTGAGCCCGTCGGTGGTGGTCAGGCGGTAGATCTCATCGTGGTAGGCCGCTTCCACATTGGTGCCTGAGAGGAACTTGAAGATGGTGCGACCGACCTTCACCTGGTCTCCATCCCGGAGGACCCGGTCCTGGACGGGACGATCATTCACATAGGTTCCATTGGTGGAGTCCAGGTCCCGAATGAGGAGCTCCTCTCCATCATTCTCGATGACGGCGTGTTGCCGGGAAACCGATTCCTCGTGGATCCGGACCTGAGCTCGGCTGGATCGGCCCAGTGTGGTGGCGCCAGTTGGGATCTCGTGTTTCTTTCCCAGCTCTCCTCCATTGATGATCACCAGGCAGGGCGAACCTGCTTCCGGATCCGCCGGTCGGATCGCTTCCTGAATCTTGGTGATGCCGGTCTCGTGCGGCTCCATTCCCCTCTCCTCGTCCATGTTCTTGGGATTGATCCCCAGGCCCTATGGCGCTCATGCCGGAAGGGCAAAGAACGGGGGGCAATCTTGTTCGTGGAAAGCGGCGACGCCAGCTGGTTGGGCGGCGGTGGTGTCACTCCTGCCTCAGGATGAGCCGGGCCGGGCGCTCCCGTTCAGCTCGCGCAGCAGTTCCCGTGCCTCCTCCTGATACTGGGGATCCCGGGGCGCATGGTGGGGCATGCGGACGGCCCGCTCCAGGTGGGGAAAAGCTTCGTCGACCTGGTCTTTCTCGATGAGGGTCCGAGCGAGCTGAAGCCGGTGGATGATCCGATCCTCGTACTCGATGGCCTTCCGGAAATCGTTGACGGCCTCCTCCAGTGAAGCGTCCGGTATCCCTCCGTACACCAGACGGAGGACCGTCCGGGCGGCGAATCCCAGCGTCGCCACCTCGTGGTGCCAGCGGGCACGGACGTGATAGGCCACGTCGTGTTCCGGATCCAGCTCCACCACTCGGTCCACATGGTCACGCACGTGCCTGGAGTGTTCCACCCGCTCCTGGATTCCGGAGAAGAGCCCCAGTTGACCGGCGGCCATGGCCACGGCCAGGTGGGCCTCAGGGTGCTCTGGATCCAACTCCACTGCCTTCTGCGCCAGTTGGAGGGCGGTGCGGAAGAGTTGCTCCTCCCCAGGGCCGTCATCGGCGTGTTCCAGGGCCACATCCACCTTCACCCGGGAGAGCCGCCAGAGGAACTCCACTTCTTCCCGATGCCGGGGATCCAGAGATTTCAGGATGGCGAGGGCATCGTGGAAGCGGGCATCAGCCACGGTATGGTCCACCTCCACCAGGTGGTCCCGGAATTCCACGGACTCCACCTCCGGCGGGTCCGGCATCTGACCCTGCAACTCCCCGTTCACGAGGAGGGCGGCAAGCCCAAGGAGGGCCCCGGTCAGGAGGGAGGAGCGGTCACAGGGGAAACGGAGGTGGAGGGGCTGCACCATCTCTCCGGGTCTTTGGTTGGCTTGGAGGTTTTGTCAGACGACGCTCACTCTAACACCTTTTCCCCGCCAATGCGGAGAGTGACGGCCTTCTTCTCTGGTGTGGAGAATCTGAGCGGGGCCTCTGCGGGGGGGTTGGCACGCTGCCGGCACCGTCGGGTAGGTCGGAGCACGAAGCCATCAACACGGACGACACGGTAGACGAGAGGGGGAGATGAGGATGAGAGTGCTCGTGATTGGCGCCAACGGACTCACCGGTAGGCTGCTTGTGCGAAAACTGAAGGATGGGCCCCACCAGCCCGTGGCCATGATCCGAGACCCGGACCAGCAGGCCACTTTCGATGCCATGGGTGTCCCCGTGGCTGTGGGGGACCTGGAAGCTCCACTGGACCCGGTGCTGGAGGGGATGGAAGCCGTCATCTTCGCAGCCGGATCAGGCTCGAAAACAGGGCCCGAGAAGACGTTGGCCGTGGATCGGGATGGGGCGATCCGAAGCATCGCGGCGGTGGAGGCGGCAGGGATCCAGCGTTACATCATGCTGAGCGCCATGCGGGCCGACCCCCGGAGCGAGGGTCATCCCATCTCCCACTACCTTCGGGCCAAGGGCATTGCCGATGAACACCTGCGGCGAAGCGACCTGGCTTACACCATCGTCCGACCCGGCCGGCTGACCAACGAGCCAGGGACCGGAAAGGTTGCGCTGGCGTCCCAGCTTGAGCCCGGGGGATCCGTCCCCCGGGACGATGTGGCAGCTGTGATGGCGGCGGGTCTGGACCACCCGGCTACACACCGTGTGAGCTTCGACCTGCTGGGTGGGGAGACGCCCATCCTCGACGCCTTCTCAGGGATAGCGTCGGATTGACGGGCGGTCGGACGCCATGAGTCAGACTCCCGGGCCAGAGCCTGTGTCCACCCCTCCGCGGATCTCCGAGGCCGAAGGAGAGGCAGAGACCCCGGGGGCCGGGTTGGGCACTTTCGGTGGTGTCTTCACGCCATCGATCCTGACGATCCTCGGGGTCATCATGTACCTGCGGTTCGGATGGGTGGTGGGGAATGTGGGACTCATCGCCACCCTCCTGATTGTGGTGATGTGCACGGGCGTCACCTTCCTGACTGCACTCTCCATGGCAGCCATCGCCACGGATCGAAGAGTGGGGAAGGGGGGCGCCTACTTCATGATCAGCCGGTCGCTGGGACCGGAGACGGGAGGGGCCGTGGGCATCCCCCTCTACTTCGCCCTGGCCCTCTCCATGGCCCTCTACGTCATTGGGTTCGCCGAGATCCTGGGCGACCTCTTCCCCGACCTGGACCAGCGGTGGATCGGGATCGTCACCGCCGTCCTGGTAGCGGCTCTGGCGATTCGATCGGCGAGCCTGGCCATTCGGTCCCAGTACATCGTCATGGCGGTCATCGCCCTCTCGCTCCTCTCCTTCTTCCTGGGAGGCCCGGTGGAGGAGAGCCAGCTCGATCTGACCGGAGGGGCGCCGCCTGAGCTGACCGTAGGCTTCTGGGTGGTGTTCGCTGTCTTCTTTCCGGCCGTCACGGGGATCGAGGCCGGGGTCAACATGTCGGGCGACTTGAAGGACTCAGGTCGCTCCATCCCCCGGGGAACCCTGGCGGCCCTTGCCGTTGGCTTCCTGGTCTACATGACCATGCCCTTCTTCTTCAGTATGAGGGCCGACAGTGCCACGCTGGTGGAAGACCCCCTGATCATGCGGCGTATGGCCTACTTCGGGCCTCTGATCCTGCTTGGTGCCATGGGGGCCACCCTCTCGAGCGCTATGGGAAGCATACTGGGCGCCCCCCGGGTGCTGCAGGCCATGGCCCGGGATGGCGTGCTCCCTTCACCCCTGCGATTCCTGGGGAAGGGGAGCGGAAAAGATGATGCTCCCCGGGTTGGGACGGCCGTGACCCTGGCGGTGGCACTCGTAGCGATCTTCTTCGGTGACCTGAACATGGTGGCACCCATCCTCACCATGTTCTTCCTCACCTCATACATGACGGTGAACTTCGCTGCCGGCGTGGAAGGGTTCCTCCAGAGCCCCTCCTATCGCCCCGCCTTCCGGGTCCACTGGGTACTCTCCATGTTCGGGGCCTTGGCGTGTCTCCTCATCATGTTCCTCATCAACGTCGTGGCCACCATCGTGGCGGCGGCCGTCGTCCTCGGCGTCTTCATCTGGCTTCAGCGCCGGGGGTTGGCAGGACGTTGGGGTGACGTCCGCTATGGGGTGTGGGTAGCCCTCATCCGCATGGGCCTTCTTCGGATCGAGGAGAAGGGCGATCCCAAGAATTGGCGACCCCACCCCCTGGTGCTGGCCGGGGATCCGGCTCGTCGATGGCCGCTGATCGATTTCACCAACGCCATCACCCACAATCGCGGATTGGTCACCATTGCCAGTGTCCTTCCTGAGGACACCGTGGAGGGAAGCCGACAAGCCGAAGTGGAGACGGCGACCCGGGCGTACCTCAAGCGCCGGGGGGTGGAGGCCTTCGTTCGGCTGGTGACAGCACCGGATCCCTTCGTCGGAGCGAGGCGTCTGGTGGAGGTCTACGGATTCGGTCACCTGGTGCCCAATACGATCATCCTCGGTGCCAGTGAGCACGTGGATCGGCGGGATCGGTACTGTGATATGATCAAGACCTTCCATGCCAAGAAGCGGAATGTGGTCATCATCCGGGATCCGGATCACATCGGGTTCGGAGCACGGAGGACCATCGACGTATGGTGGGGCGGACTACAGGCCAATGGCGGCCTGATGCTGGTCCTTGCCTACCTCCTCAGAACCAATGTGGACTGGGAAGACGCCCAGGTCCGGCTGAAGCTGGCGGTGAAGACACCGGAGGCTGCCCGTGAGGCTCGCACGAATCTGGAGGCCCTCCTGGCGGGGCTTCGAATCGGAGAGATCCAACTGGACATCATCGAGGCTGGAGATCGCCCCTTCGCCGAAGTGCTCAAAGTGGCTTCAGCCGACGCCGACATCGTCTTCCTCGGGGTGGCCGCACCATCCGACACTGCAGGGGAGTTCCGGGGCTATTACGATCGGTTGCAGGAGATGTCCCAGGGGCTTCCTCCCACCGCCTTCGTCCTTGCCGATGGCACCCTGGAGTTTGCGGAGGTCCTGGTGGACCGGACGTCGCCCAGAGGCGTATAACTGTGGTTTGCATTTTTGGGAAGGCTCCTGGGCGGCCGGTCCTTGAAGGTTCCAGCAGGAAAGGGTCGACTGGCCCCAGCGACGCTCACCCCCTAATCTGCATGGTCGCGACGATCCGCTTCGGTTCGTTGGACTTGAAAGGAAGAAGTCAGGATCACTCGAAAGCGAGGAGACACGTCGGGATGAGCAAAGCATTGTGTAGGCGGGCGATGGGTGGTTTCCTAGCCCTGGCATTCGCAGGATTGGCAGCTTGCGAGGTGGAGAACGCCGCTACTGAAGGTGCGCCGGAGTCCCTCCCGGCAGGGGCTGCCGCCACCGACTTCGAGGTCGACCCCACCTTCCCCAACACCCTCCCCAACGATTGGATCGTGGGACAGGTGTCGGGGATCGCAGTGGACGCCAGAGATCACGTCTGGGTGGCCCACCGGCCGGTAACGCTGACGGATCTCCGGGCCGGTGCTGCCCAGGACCCCCCCATCGCCATGTGCTGTGTTCCGGCCCCCCCGATCATGGAGTTGGATCCTGACGGGAACGTTGTGCAGGCCTGGGGCGGCCCCAGTGAGGACGGGGAGTATGACTGGCCCCAGGAAGAGCACGGGATCTTCGTGGATCACAACGACAACGTCTGGATCGGTGGTGGCGCAGCCAACGCCGGCTTCAGTGGGCACTATGTCCTGAAATTCACCCGGGATGGGGAATTCCTCTTCCAGATCGGACAGGGGGATGGTCCGGAGGCCACGGGTGGTAGCAATGACATCGAGACGCTGGGCGGTCCGGCCGCCATGCACGTGGATACCCAGGAGAACGAGATCTACATTGCCGATGGCTACCAGAACCGTCGGGTCATCGTCTTCGACGCCGAGACCGGAGAGTACCGCCGGCACTGGGGCGCCTACGGGAACGAACCGGAGGATGGGAACACGAACGCCGATGAGCAATTTCAGGGCCCCGTTCACGGGATCGCTGTTTCTGACGATGGCCTGGTCTACGTGGTGGATCGATCCGAGAACCGGATCCAGGTCTTTGAGCGGAGTGGCACCTATGTGGATGAAGTGGTGATCCGTCCCGAGACGGGCTCCATGGGATCGACCTGGGACGTGGCTCTTTCTCCTGACCCGGATCAGACCTACCTGTACGTTCCGGACGGTGTGAACAAGACGGTATGGGTTGTGGAGCGAGAGACGCTGGAGGTGGTGAACAACTTCGCTCGCGGTGGGCGCTGGGCCGGGGAACTCGGTTGGGTCCACAATGTGGCCGTGGATTCGAACAACAACATCTACGTGAGCGAGGTGGAGACCGGGAAGCGTTTCCAGAAGTTCGTTCCGGTGAACTAAGAGGCTGTTGAAGTAGAGGTGCCACCGTTGGGAACGCCAGGGAGCTCCATCGTAGGCGGCAACCCGGAGGCATAGCGAAAGCTACGTCGAGGGGAGCCTTCTAAGGCCCTTGCCAGCTTCTTGACGGTGCGCCTGGAGGGTTGTCCCTGAGGTTGCCGGCGCGCCCGTGGGACCCGTGCCCCGCCTGACGACTGCGTCAGGCGGGGCATTGTTCATGGGTATGTCTACGAAGGAAGGGGTATCCAGAGTTGGTGTCGGGGCGTATCCTTGGGTACGATCCGGCTCGTCCCATGAGCAGGTGTTCGCATCCCGGTGATCTCCGGTTCGCCGGGAGCCTGTTCTCCCCCCATTCATCGAGCTCGTCCTTGTGTCCAAAGAAACGCATTTCTCGGAGCGGGAACTGGACGTCATGAGCGTTCTCTGGCGCGAGGGTTCCGGCACCGTGGCGGAAGTCCGGGAAGCGCTGGATCCTGAGCTGGGCTACACCTCTGTCCTGAAGTTTCTGCAGATCCTTGAAGAAAAGGGCCACGTCCGGCATGAGCAGGAGGGTCGGGCCTACCGATATTTTCCAGTAACCCCGGCAGAGACTGCGGGCCGCTCAGCTCTGGGACGGGTGGTGGAGAAGATCTTTCATGGCTCCGCTGAGTTGACCTTGGCCCGGTTGGTGAAGGACCGTCCCGTCTCACCGGAGGAACTGGAGCGGATGCGGAAGATCCTGGCCGAAATCCCAGTCGATGGAGAGGCTGAGTCATGACCCTCCTGGCCTGGATGCTCTATGCCATGCTGGTCACTTCGCTCCTGGCTGGGGGAGCGTGGTGCCTGACCCGAGGTGTGGGCCGTCTGGGCTTGCAGACCCGGTGGATCTGGAGTGGCGCCATGGTGCTGTCCCTGGTCCTTTCCCTTGCCGCACTTCCCATCGAGGGATGGACTGTGACCGACGAGGAGGGAGCCGCCGGAGCCGGGATCGGGGAACCGGCCTGGAGCCTCTTGGAAACCAGCCATCGTTCCGGGCTTTCCGGGATCTCCTCTGTGGCGTCACGACTGGAGGCTGTGGCGGCTTTCCTGAACCAGGGGATGACGGACGCCCTGGCGCTCCTTCCCACGCACCAGATGCTGGACCGGACTCTGGCCGCTGCTTGGTTCCTGACCTCGGCCCTCCTGGCCACAGGGCTCCTGGGCGGAGCACTCCGCCTGAAGCGTCGAAGTCGAAGTTGGCGTCGGGCTCGTGTCCGTGGCCGTGAGGTTCGAGTGGCGCCTGAAGTGGGCCCTGCCGTCTTCGGAATCCGGCAGGCAACCATCGTGATCCCGGCCCCACTCCGGTACGAGGCGGACCCTCAGATTCTGGAGCTCGTCCTGCGGCACGAGGAGGAGCACGTGCGAGCTCGGGACCCCCTGTGCCTTTCCTTGGCCCTGGTCCCGTTGGTCCTGGTGCCCTGGAATCTTCCCCTGATCTGGACGTTTCATCGGCTCCGGGACGCTGTGGAACTGGATTGCGATCGGCGTGTTCTTCGGGCAGGTGTTTCTTCTTCAGCATATGGTGAGGCGCTTCTCCAGGTGGCGGCCGGGCCAAGGCTGGCCGTACCTGCGGCAGCGCTCTCCCCTTCTTCCTCCCTCCTGGAACGACGCCTGAAGGCTCTGGTGAGGATGCCGCGACGACTCACGGTCCCCAGGGCCCTTCTGACTGGTATGGTGGGTCTGGCCTTGGTGCTCCTGGCATGTCAGACGGAGACACCTACCGGGGATACGGCTCATGACCCGGAGGTGGAATTGACGGGTGAGGTGCAGGGCCGGAGTGCCGAGGAAACACCTGCCGAAGAGATGAGCCTTGAGGACGCGCCTCGCTTCACCCCGTTCACCGACCCGCCGGTGGTGCGGAATCGAGACGAAGTGAGGCAGGCCATGTGGGAGGCCTACCCCAGCCCCCACCGCCCGGCAGGGTTGGAGGGGAGGGTGGTTGTCCACCTCTACGTCGATGAGGGGGGAGAGGTGAGGAATGTTCTCATCGCAGAATCCTCAGGCAATGATGCTCTGGACGAGGCTGCCCTGGAGGCCGCCGGCACCTTTGCGTTTGAGCCGGCCCGGTACGAGGGGGTACCTACGCCCGTTTGGATCCAGATTCCCATGACCTTCCAGACGTCAGGCGGCGGGACCTGAAGTGCGACTGTCCAATGCGGATCGGAGGAGCTTGGGGATGACCCGAAAAGGGACCGGGCCGGCAGTGATCTGGTTGGCGGCCCCTACCAGGTAGAGGTCCAGTTCCGGCACATGAAAGAGCCATGTCCCGGTAGAGCCGGTGTGTCCGATGACCGGGGGAAGGGGCCGTAGGGGTGTGAGGAACCGGGGGAGCTGAAAACGCATGACCCCCAGCCCGTACTCGATGGGCCAGCTCGGTTGACGGAG
>PWWP01000300.1 GCA_003562075.1 Gemmatimonadota bacterium | reverse complement strand
GACGAAGGGATTCGGTCGGGTAGTGAAGGAATGGATCGAAGAGGGCGTCATGGACTGGGACGAGTTGGCGGAGCGCCTTGAACTCTTTCAGCAGGAGTGGGATCCCGAACTCGGGCCCTCCAGGGTCTGACCGTCCAGAGGGAGCGCCCCGGCAATCTCTCAGGATCCATCCACCGGCCTGGAACATGCGAGCCCAAGAGCGGCGCCCGGCCCTGCCTGGGCCCATCCTCACCACCCTGGTCCTGGCCCTCGTCGTGGGTGCCTGCAACCCCATCTACCTGGCCCGGGCCGGTTGGGCTCAGGCCGGGATCCTCAACTCCCGGGAGCCCCTCGTACAGGTCCTGACAGCACCGGACACGGACGAAGAGACCCGGGGCAAGCTTCGGCTCATCCGGGACGCCCGCCACTTCGCCATCAGCGAACTGGGTTTCCGGAATGCAGGGAGCTCCTACACGACGGTAGCTGAACTCCCCTCCGACACACTGGCGCTGGTCCTCACCGCCGCCTATCGGGACCGACTGGAGTTCCACACCTGGTGGTTCCCCATCGTAGGGCAGGTTCCCTATCGGGCGTATTTTTCCACCTCTGCCGGTGAGCGGGCCCAGCAGGAAATGGAGGCAGACGGATACGACACCTTCCTCCGTCCCACAGCCGCCTTCTCCACTCTCGGGTGGTTCTCCGACCCCATCTACTCCACGGTCCTCCGGCAGGACCAGGTGGGCGCCGTGCAGACCATTCTCCATGAGCTGGCTCACAACCACCTCTTCATCCCGGGGCAGGGACGGTTCAACGAATCCTGGGCCACCTTTGCCGGCCACGCAGCCTCCATCCAGTTCTTCTGCAACCGGGATGGAGGAGGCCCGAACACCACGTGGTGCCTCCGGGCTCAGGCCCGTTGGACAGACGCCAGGAGGGTCTCCCGGTTCCTCATGGAGTTGGAGGCGGACATCCGTCAGATCTACGCCCGGGACCACCCATCCACCGAGGCAGCAATCAGGGTCAGGGACGATCGGTACCGGGAGGCCCTGGAGGACTTCCGTACGCGTGTCCAACCATCGCTGGAAGCCAGCAGCTATCCGTCCTTGGCTCGGGAAGAACTGAACAATGCAACCCTCCTTTCCCGGGTGATCTACTTCCACCGACTGGACGATTTCCAGCGCGTCTGGCAGGAAGACTGGGCCGGGGACCTGGCAGGCCTCATGGCATGGATTCGAGAGGAGGCCGGGGAGCGGCCCGACCCATTCCAGGTACTGAACTAGAAGGCCGTTGAGCCCACGCCACCTCGTTCATTATCTTGTTGCCATCATGCCGACCCTTCGCCGTCCAGCCCCCACGATCCAGTTTACGCCTCCGGACCCCCAGGAGCTCAGCCTCTCCCGGTTCTGGCGCCACCTTTTCCGAGGGAGCCGACGACAATGCCCCAACTGCGGGAAAGGGGGCCTCTTCCGACGATGGCTCATCATGCGGGACACCTGTCCCCGGTGCCATCTCCAGTTCGATCGTGGAGAGCCCGACTACTTCATCGGCAGCTTCACGGTGAATTTCATCACCGCCGAACTCCTCATCTGTGCCGGTGCCCTGGCGGGAATCGTCCTCACCTGGCCCGACGTTCCCTGGGAGGCCCTGAAGTGGGGTCTGATGGCTGCCATCATACCCATCCCGGCCCTCTTCTACCCCTTCGCAAAGACCATCTGGCTGGCAGTAGATCTCACCTTTCGGCCGCCTACTCCGGCTGACTTCGCTGGCCACGGCGAAAACCTCTCTGCAGACGAAGACGTCCCCCCGGAGGCCCTCCCATCCTTCCCACCGGGCATCGGTCCCGACTGAAACCGTAGTCCCGGTCCGACCTCTCCAGGGTCGGGTCCCACCTTCCTCCCGTCCAACTCCCCCCAGGCTCTCGTCCAGCTGTTCTCAGGGGCTTGGTGCCCTTCCTCCCCCTGTTTATGTTCGGGGTCTTCCGGTGGTCTGTGGAAGCTCTCCCTCGCGATCCTTGGAAGGGCTCCCTGAGCCTCCCGGTAGACTACCCCGCATCCAGCGTGGATCGACCCGAAAAGGGAAGCGGCAGGAATGCCGCTCCCGTCAGACCAGGCCCAGTTCATGGCAGAGCAGACCCCCGACCGTTACGACCCTACCGCCCTGGAAAGGGAGTGGCAGAAGCGCTGGGAGGCTGAAGGGACAAACAGCTTCACCCGCGATGAAATCCAGGCTCCCAAGTCCCCCTACTACAACCTGATGATGTTCCCCTATCCCTCAGCTGAGGGGCTCCATGTCGGGAATATCTACGCCTTCACCGGAGCCGATGTCCACGGGCGGTTCCAGCGCCTGCAGGGGAGAGACGTCTTCGAGCCCATCGGTTTCGACGCCTTCGGAATCCACTCGGAGAACTTCGCCCTGAAGGTGGGGACCCATCCCATGGATCTGATCCCCTCCAACGTGGCGAACTTCACTCGCCAGCTCCGACGGATCGGGGGGATGTTCGACTGGGACCATACGGTGGATACGACGGATCCGGATTACTACCGGTGGACTCAGTGGCTCTTCCTTCAGCTCTTCAAGAGTGGACTGGCTGAGCGAAAGGAGGCGCCCGTCAACTGGTGTCCCTCCTGTATGACTGTGCTGGCCAACGAGCAGGTGGTGGCCGGCCTCTGTGAGCGGTGCGACACGGCAGTCGAACAGCGTCGCATTGCCCAGTGGTTCTTCCGGATCTCCGACTTTGCCCAGCGGCTCCTGGACAATCTTGAGACCCTGGACTGGTCCGAGACGACGAAGAAGGCCCAGGAAAACTGGATCGGTCGCAGCGAAGGGGCCCTCCTTCGCTTTCCGGTCCTGGATGTGGAGGCCACCCCCGAACTCATCCGGAGCGCCACCGAAACCGATGGCCAGGAGGAGACCCCCGAAGTCGACGAACTCCTCCTGGAAGTCTTCACCACTCGGCCCGACACCATCTTCGGTGCCACCTACATGGTTCTGGCACCGGAGCACCCCCTGGTCGAAGCCCTGACGACCCCGGAGCATCGGGCGCAGGTGGAGGCCTATAAGGACCGGGTCTCCCGGCTGGATCTGGTGGCCCGGAAGAAGGTGGAGAAAGACAAGACGGGAGTCTTTACCGGCGGCTACTGCCGGAATCCCGCCACCGGCCAGAAGATTCCCGTCTGGATTGCCGACTACGTTCTCATGGAGTACGGCACCGGGGCCATCATGGCCGTGCCGGGGCATGACGAGCGGGACTTCGAATTCGCTACGAAGTTCGAGCTTCCCATCCCGCGAGTGGTGGCTGGGCCTGACAATGACGCCGCCACACCCCTGGATGAGGCGTACACCGGCGATGGTCATCTGGTGAATTCAGGAGAGTTCGACGGCCTCCCGGTGGAGGAGGGGAAGGGTCGGATCACCCAGTGGCTCGAAGAGAAGGGGCTTGCCCGGGCTCGAGTGAACTATCGGCTCCATGATTGGTGCATCTCCCGGCAGCGCTATTGGGGCCCCCCCATCCCCGTCGTCCATTGTCCTGACTGCGGTGCCGTCCCCGTGCCGGAGGACCAGCTCCCCGTCATCCTTCCCAGGGTGGAGGACTTCAAGCCCGATGACTCGGGAATCAGCCCCCTGGCTCGGGTCCAGGAGTGGTATGAGACCGAGTGCCCTGAATGCCAGGGCCCGGCTCGCAGGGAGACGGATGTCTCCGACACCTTCCTGGACTCGGCCTGGTACTTCCTGCGCTATCCCTCCACGGACCGGGACGACATCGCCTTCGACCCGGAGATCACCCGCCGATGGCTGCCGGTGGACTGCTACATCGGAGGCAATGAGCACGCCGTTCTCCACCTCCTGTACTCCCGATTCATCACCATGGCCCTCCACGACCTGGGCCATCTGGATTTCGAGGAACCCTTTACCCAATTCCGGGCCCACGGTCTCATCGTCCGTGAAGGGGCCAAGATGTCCAAGTCCAAGGGAAACGTGGTGGTCCCCGATCCCATCATCGAGGAATACGGGGCCGACACCTTCCGCCTCTACCTCATGTTCCTGGGTCCCTTCGAGGAAGGAGGGGATTACCGGGACGCCGGTATCCAGGGGCCCTTCAACTTCCTGAAGCGACTGTGGGAGACGGTGGTCCCCGTGGCGGAGTTGAAGGATGGGCCAGCGGACCCGGAGGTGGAGCGAAAGCTCCATCAGACCATCGAACAGCTCTCTCGCCAGATCCCCGAGTTGGGATACAACACCTCCATCGCCGCCATGATGGAGTATCTGAATGTCCTCCGAGCAGGCGGCCGTAAAGCCAGCCGGGCTGAAGTCGAGCCCCTGATCGTCCTCATTGCTCCCTTCTGTCCCCACCTGGCAGAAGAACTCTGGCGTCGTCTGGGACACGAGGGGAGCATTTTCCAGGGTCGGCGCTGGCCCGAATTCGACCCGGAAAAGACGGTGGAGGACGAAATCACTCTGGCCGTCCAGGTCAATGGAAAGCTTCGGGCCACGGTGGAGCTGCCTGCAGGGTCGTCGGAGGAGCGGGCCCTCGCGTTGGCCCAGGCCGAGCCCAATGTGGCTCGTTACCTTGACGGAGCCGATCTCCGTCGAGTCATCTACGTCCCGGACCGACTGTTGAACCTGGTGGTGGGTTGACGGGATGCCGACCCCGAACCCATTCGACTTTGCATCCGAACCCATCGCCTCCCATCGGCGCTGGTTCTGGACCTTCTGAACACCGACTCCGACCTGCCTACCCCATGCCGTCATCACCTGCCTCCTCCGCCACCGGCACCTCCTCTCTGGAGCTCCCTCCCGAGCCGCAGCTTCGGCTGGCCATCGACGCCGTAAGGGTCCTCTCCATGGACGCCGTCCAGGCTGCCCAATCCGGCCATCCCGGTACGCCCATGGCGCTAGCACCCGCCGGCTATCTCCTCTGGCGCCATCATCTGCGGCACAACCCTGGGAATCCGGAGTGGGTGGACCGGGATCGGTTCGTCCTCTCGGTAGGCCACGCCTCCATGCTCATCTACTCACTCCTTCACCTTTCGGGTTATGACCTGCCCCTGGAGGAGCTGAAGAATTTCCGTCAGTGGGGGAGCAAGACAGCCGGGCATCCCGAATACCGGGAGACGCCCGGGGTCGAGACCACCACTGGCCCATTGGGCCAGGGGGTGGCCAACTCGGTGGGAATGGCCCTGGCTGAACGGTGGCTGGCTCACCATTTCAACCGGCCAGGCCACAAGGTGGTGGATCACTTTACCTACGCCTTCT
>PWWP01000216.1 GCA_003562075.1 Gemmatimonadota bacterium | reverse complement strand
GACCCGAGCCGGGATCGCCGTGCTCCGGTCCGATGACCGGGGAGTGGGAGAATCCGGGGGTGACTTTGACACAGCCACGTCATGGGACTTTGCCGGTGATGCTCATGCTGCCGTTACCTACATGCGTAGCCGTCCGGAGGTGGATCCGGAGGCGGTGGGTCTGGTCGGTCACTCGGAAGGGGGACTCATCGCACCCATGGTGGCGGTGGAATGGGGGGGGGTGGATTTCCTGGTCCTCCTGGCCGGACCCGCACTTCCAGGGACTGAAATCCTCCGGATGCAAGCCGAGGCCATTGCACGAGCCATGGGCGCCGACGACGCTGACGTGGCCCAGGCCCGGGAGATTCAGGAGGGACTGTTCCGGATCATTCTGGATGAAGGGGACCCGGAGGCCCGGGTGGCCCAGGTCCGGAGTCACCTGACCGATGTGTTGGCAGGTGCGGACCCTGACGAGATGGCGGCCCAGGGGATCCCTCCGGGAGAGGAGGATGCCTGGGTGGAGGGGCAGCTCCGGATGGTCCAGGGGGAATGGTTCCGGACCTTCCTGGCCCACGATCCCCGGACCCATCTCCGCCAGGTGACCGTCCCCGTTCTCGGCCTCTTCGGGGAGCTGGACCTGCAGGTGCCGTGGGAAGCGAACCGGGAGGCTATGGCCCAGGCCCTGTCGGATGGGGGAAACGCAGATGTGACGCTCACGGTGCTGCCGTCTCTGAATCACCTCTTCCAGACGGCGGAGACGGGGGCGCCCACGGAATACGGGCAGATCCAGGAGACCTTCGCCCCAGTGGCTCTGGAGGCGGTCTCGGACTGGATTCTCAGCCGGACCCGGAAGTGATCCAGCAGGCAGGTGTCAACTCCGGGGGCATCTTGGGCTGGGAACGCATGGGCTACCTTCAGGGTCTTGGAGTATCAGGTCCAGACTGACCCTGATTTCGGGAGGCGGTGGTGGCAGAGGAGAAGGTGCTGGTGACAGGAGCAACCGGGAAAGTGGGGCGGGAGCTGGTCCCCCTCCTTCTGGACGCCGGCCTCGAGGTGAAGGCCGGGACTCGGGATCCGGAGCGGGCTCGGCGACTCCTGGGTTCGAAGGTGGAGGTGGTGGAGCTGAATTACGCTCGGACCGAGACCTACAGTCATGCGCTGACCTGGGCGGACCGGGTGTTCCTCATGCCTCCTCCCTTCAGCCCCGATTCGGATTCGGTAATCGGGGCCTTCCTGGATTGGGCCGTTGCGGCCCGGGTCCGGCACGTGGTCCTTCTTTCGGGGATGACGGTTGGAGACTGGACCGACCTGGCCCTCCGGAAGGTGGAGCTTCACCTGGAGCGGCAGGACACGGATCACACGATTCTCCGCCCCAACCTCTACATGCAGAACTTCCATCCGGGCTTCATCTCCCGCCAGCTCCAGGATGGGGGGCCGGTCCGGCTTCCAGCGGGGCAGGGAAGGGTGAGCCTGGTGGATGTGAGGGATGTGGCTGCTGTGGCGGCGCAGGTCCTGACCGGCGAAGACCACTTCGGATCAGCCCTGACCCTGACCGGTTCCTCCGCCCTCTCCATGCAGGAGGCCGTAGGGATCATCTCTTCCTTCCTTCCGGGGACGGTGGCCTACCAACCGGTAAGCGACGAGGAGTATCGGGCCATCCTGGAAGAGGAGGGATGGCGGGACGGGGAGATCCAGGTGATCCTGGGGCTTTTCGAGTCCATTCGTGCGGGAGGGCGGGAGCCCGTCCTTCCTGGAGTGGAAGAGATCCTGGGGCGACCTCCCCGAACCTTCCAGGCCTTTGCCCGGGAGCTGGGCGAAGACTGGAGTTGATCCTTCCGGCCTCTCCTCTCGCCACCGTTCCCACGGGCTCGTGAAGCTTCCCCGACGGTTCCGACGCCTGGCTCGACGCTTCCTCACCCCCATGGGGGCGGTGCTGGGGGATCTCTCCTTCGTGTACCACCCCGACTATCGGGTGGGGGTGCCAGGCGTGCCCATGGATCCCATGCGCGGAGAACGGATCCTCACTTTCCTCCTGGAGGAGGGATGGGTCCATCCCCGGGAGGTGCGCCACCCTGAGGGGGCTTCCCTGGAGGATCTCCGACGGGTCCATTCCGGTGAGTACCTTCGCTCCCTGGATCGAGGGGAGACGGTGGCGGCGGCCATGGGACTGACCCTGGATGACCGGGAAGCCCGGGCGGCGGTGGAGCTCCAGCGGCGGATGGTGGGCGGGACCATGACGGCAGCTGCACAGGCGGTCCAATCGCGAAGCGTGGCCATCCACCTGGGAGGAGGCTTGCATCACGCAGGGCCGGAAAGGGGCACCGGATTCTGCCTCTTGAACGATGTGGCCGTGGCGGTTGCTCGGCTCCGGAGCGAGGGGCTGGAGGGCCCGGTCCTCATCGTGGACCTGGATCTCCACGACGGGAATGGGACTCGGGCTGCCTTCGCTCACGATCCTTCGGTTCACACCTTCTCCCTCCACAACGAGACGTGGGACGAGCACCCCGAAGCCGTAGCGGACACCTGTATCGCCTTCGGTGCCGGGATCGGCGACGATGATTACCTGGAGCTCCTGGCTGAGACCCTTCCTCCTGTGGTGGCAGACCACCGGCCCGGTTTCGTCGTGTACCTGGCCGGCGTGGACACGGTGGAGGGCGACAGCTTCGGCGATGGACGGATGACCGATAATGGCGTCCTGTCCCGAGACCAGTTCGTGGTCCAGACCATCCAGGAGCGCTGTGGCCGGATTCCCATGACCGTGGTCCTGGCCGGGGGCTACGGGGCCGGCGCATGGAGGCCTTCGGCGCTCTTCATTGGATGGTTGGCGTCGGGACGGGATCCTTCACTTCCCGATGATCTGACCGTGGCCCTGGACCGGACCCGATGGCTCCCCCGGGAAGGGGAGGAAGACTCGCCGGACGACCCCTTCGATTGGCGGCTGGAGGCCAGCGACCTGGTGGGACTCGGGGCGGGGACGGAGGGGGATCGCCTCCTTCTGGGCCGGTACTCCCGCCGTCAGGTGGCTGAATCGCTGGACCGGTTCGGGGTCCTGGATCAGGCCCGCGCCCGAGGCTATCGGGAGCCTTGGGTGGAGATCCTGCCGTCCTCGGGGCTGGGTCCCACCGTCCGCCTCTGGGGAGACGCCGCTCGGGAGGAACTCCTCATGGAGCTCCGTCTGGATCTGGATCGGAGCTCCATCCCGGAGCAGACCCTCCTGAAGATCGAGTGGCTCCTTCTTCAGGATCCGCGGCGCTCCTTTCCGCCTGGACGACGGCCCTTGCCCGGGCAGCAGCACCCGGGGTTGGGTGGATTGGCTGACGTGATTGCCTGGCTCGTCACCCTCTGCAGGGAGTGGGACCTGGATGGGTTCGCCTTCCGTTCTTCCCTCTTTCACATCGCGGTCCTGGCCCGCCGCCACCTCCGGTTCCTGGACCCTGAGGACCGAGCCCGTTTTCAGGCATTACGCCGAGCTACCCAGGGGCTCTCGCTGGCCGAAGCGGCCCGAGCTGTGGAGGAGGGTCGGGTCGTGGATGAGGAGACAGGAGAGGCAATTCGATGGACCGACGTCATCATGGCGGTGCCGGTGAGTCCCCGGCTGGAAAGGGTCTTGAAGGACGCCGAAGAGCAGGAACCAACCCTCTCCCCTCACAGCGTCCGCCTCGTAGCCAGGGGTGATCTGACCCCCGGTGGTGATCCGGATCCTGGCTGAGGTAGGTCATGGCTTCACGTCCCTCCGGCTCCGAATCCCGGTCGCTCCCCATCGCGTTATCCCTCCTTCCGGCCCTGGTTCTGGCCCTGGGGCTGGGGATCTTCGTGGTCTCCAACCCCGGGTTCCGAGCTGAGGCCGTCTTGGCGTGGGACCTCCTCTGGGAGGGGGAGCCGGAAGCCCTCCGGGTTTGGCTGCTGGGCTTTGGAGCCTGGGCGCCCATCATTTCGGGGCTGTTGCAGTTCGTCACCTCCATCTTTCCCCCGGGCCCATCCTTCATCCTGGGCATTGTCAACGCCATGCTCTACGGGGCCCTCCTGGGGGGCCTTCTCACCTTTGTCACAGCCCTCCTGGCGGCAGCCGCCTGCTTCGGGATCGCTCGGGTGGTGGGCCGGCCCGGCATCGTGCGCCTGGTGTCCGAAGAGCGACTGGCCCGGGTCGATGACTTCATGGAGCGTCGAGGTGTCCTGGCCGTCTTCCTGGGCCGGCTGGTCCCCTTCTTCAACCCGGACCTGGTGAGCTATGCCGCCGGCGTCACTGGCATCCGGTGGTTCCCCTTCCTGGTGGCTGTGGCGGCTGGGGCGCTTCCCAGTACCATCTTCTACTCCATTGTGGGGGCCGCCGCCATCGAGACGACGGGCTGGGTCATCGGGTTGGTGGCGGTGGCCACCGTCGTGCCTCTGGTGCTCCTGGCCCTTTTCGGTCAGCGAATATGGAAAGGGCGGCCCAGAGGGGAGGATGGGTAGCTCTGGCAACGCTGGGTTCCAACTCCGCTCTGATACTTCCATCCAGTTCGATCTGGGGCTCGGTGACCGGTTTGACACCTACCCTCCCTGATGTCCTATTAGAAGGCCATTGAAGAAGTACAGGGACCACCGCGACGGGGTCTTGCGAGTCCGGGTCGAGGCGGAGGTCCGAAAGCGATGCTACTGCATCGCTGTCGACCCGCCGCTCGCCCATGATCGCAGACCGATTTCCCGGTGGTCCCTTGACGTCTTCAACGGCCGATCAGGCCAATCCACCACTCCTCACCCTTGAATCATCCTTCCGAACCCCGCACCGGAGCCTCACGGCTTCGGGTGCGAGCCCTGCACTCCAGGAGCCGCCCATGCTGCCCACGCCATCGCTGGATCCTTCCCGGATTCTCAAACCGTTCCGGACGCTCAGATGCCCCCGTTCCACCGGACACCTCGGTCTGCTGTCGCTGGGGTTCGCACTGGTCCTGGCGCTCCCGGCCTGCGATGAGGCAACGACCCCATCGACCGATGGGGAGCCGGCGGAGGCGGTCCAGGAGGAGGCCCCAGGTGGAGATCAGCCGTCCCAGGAGGTTCAGGTGGAGATCGACGAGGAATACCAGGCCCAGGTGACGGCGGTGGCAGCAGATCCCAGGGTGGAGGAGGCCTTCGGGCTCATTGAGGAGCTGGAGCCCTGGACCATGGAGAATCTCATCACCCTCACCGAGATCCCTGCGCCCCCCTTCATGGAGGACGAACGGGCCGAAGCCTACCTGGCGATGCTGGAGGAACTGGGCGTGGATGAAGCCTATCGGGACGAAG
>PWWP01000127.1 GCA_003562075.1 Gemmatimonadota bacterium | reverse complement strand
CGGGCGGCCTGTGGGGAGCGACTGGTGGTGACGAGCCTGACCCGACCCGTCTCGAACCAGCCGGCCAATGCGTCCTCCCGTTCCGTGCACCCCACGGGGATGGCGGTGGATCTCCGAGTGCCCCAGAACGGACAGTGCCGCTCATGGCTCGAGTCCACCCTCATGACGCTGGAGAGGGAACGGGTCATCGAGGCCATCCGGGAGCGTCGCCCACCCCACTACCACCTGGCCGTCTTCCCCCAGCCCTACGCCCAGTACGTAGCTCGGGTCACAGGCCAGGACGCCACCGTGGCCCAGGCGTCGTCGGCAGGGGACGTCCAGTTGGACTGGGTTACCCACCGGGTGCGTCGGGGTGAGAACCTGACCCGGATCGCTCAGCGCTACGGAACGACGGTCACCCGGGTCCGCTCGGAGAACGGGATCTCCGGAAACCGGATCCTGGTGGGGCAGGAACTCCGGATTCCCGTCTACCGGGAGGCGCCTGCCCCCACCCGGACGGCTCAGGCCCAGGCGTCCGAGTCCGACGGGTCTGAAGCTGAAGAAGCCCGGACGGAGGAGATCCGGACGGCCGCCGCAACCTCCTCCCAGGAGACGGGCCAGGGTGGACCCGACCAGGGCGACCCGGACCACGCTGGCGACCAGGACGAGGCCGGGAATGGGGGCTCAGACGCCGGTGCGTCGTCGGCTACCCACCGGGTGGCTCGCGGCGAATCCCTCTGGACCCTCGCCCAGCGGTATGGGGTGAGCCAGGATGCCCTGCGGGCGGCCAACGGGATCAGTGGGAGCCGGATCCTGGTGGGTCAGGAGCTCACCGTTCCGGCAGAGGGAGCTTCTGCCCGCCCGAGCATCCACCGGGTGGCTCGCGGCGAGTCCCTCTGGACCATCGCCCGGCGGTACGGGGTGAGCCAGGATGCCCTGCGGAGAGCCAATGGGATCAATGGGAGTCGGATCCTGGTGGGTCAGGAGCTCACCGTCCCCGGGGAAGGCGCCTCGGCCCGGCCGGCCACCCACCGCGTGGCCCGGGGCGAGTCTCTCTGGGCCATTGCCCGCCGCCACGGGACCACCGTGGACCAGCTCCGGCAGAAGAACGGGATCGGCGGAAATGGACAGATCCAACCGGGTCAGGTCCTGAGGCTTCCCCAGGGCGACTGAGGGGGCGACTGAGGGAGAGGCTGAGGGGAGGTCGGGGGCAGGCAACAGCGCCTTGCCTCTCGAGGGCGGGACCGTCCACCCAACGACGCCCCTGGCCAGGACGCCCTTTGGGCGGAGAGCGGCCAAGACGCGCCTTGGGTGGACAGCGGGCTCCTCATGGATCCCCCTCCCCACCCCAGATCCGGGCCATCCCTTCGGGATAGGGCACCAGGATCGGCTCCTGCTCCCCTTCCGGACGGAACCAGACCAGCGCTTCCTTGTCCGGATATCGATCCAGCAGACGGACGTTGATCTCTGGTCCCATGTCCCGAACGAAGAGGGGGCCGTCCCCTTCCAGTCCGCCAGGGAGTCCTCCCAGCCAGGCTAGATAGCCGGCCTCCGTCAGCCCTCCACGGGAATCGGCTTCGATTTCCCGGACGCATCCCGGCGCCATGGGTTCCTCCGGGACGTAGCGGATCTCTGTCCCCTGTCCCACATGACCGGTCTCCAGCTCGTAGGGAGGTGGACGCCGGACCAGGTCCAGGGGAGGCAGGGGACCAAAGGCCCCGGCGGCCTGGAACTCCCCCCGAGCGTGGCGCTGGGGAATGTCTCCTTCGCCCCAGGGATGACCTCGGTAGGCCGCCAGGGGACCCTCGCCCCGGTGGAAGGCGGCCCGGTATTCCTGGACGGTGCAGGTGGTGTTCTGGCGGGCGGCCGTTCCCATGACGACCTGAGGGACCCCCTGTGAGATCAGGTCCGAATTCATTCGAGTCGACCAATTGCTGGAGAAGAAGACGATGGCCTGATCCCCGGCCGGAGGGAGTCCGGCGCGGTAGGCGCCGGCAACCTCTTCCATCTGGGCCACCCGTGCAGGAATGAGATAGAGGGTGCTGGCCACGGCGCCCACCAGGAGGAGTTGGCCGACTCGGCGGGGGGAGGGGGGCAGGCGCGTCAGGAGAAAGTGGAGGCTCAGGGCCGCCAGGAGTCCCCAGGCCGGCGCGAACTCGGCAAGCATCCGGGGCCCCATGAAGTTGCCGTGGTGCCAGTAGAAGACCCCCAGAACCACCGGGAGAAGGGCCCACCCGGCCACCAGCCGGCTTCGCCACCCGGCTCCCATCCCCAGGAGGAGGGCCAGCCCGGCCAGCGTCACCAGAGGGAGGGGCATTTGACCCAGATTCAAGTTCAGGGCGGAGAGGTCGGCGGAGGTGAAGGCAAGGGCCTCGGTCCACCCGTACCGGTTGCCCCAGGGGTCGATGCCCAGACCCAGCCCCGTATCCTCCCCGTAACTCCAGTGATACCCGAAGGTGGTCGGGTGGCCGAAGAAACGGAGGTTGTACCATCCGTGGAGGAGCAGGAGGGGGAGGCCGCCCAGGGTGGCGCCGGCACACCGCTGGGACAGCCACCGCCAGGGCCCGCCTCGTTCCCGGATCCCCGGGAGCCAGACCAGGAGGACCACCACCAGGCAGGTGGCCACCGCCGTCAGGGGCCGGACTGCCAGGAGGGCGGTGACGCCGGCTCCGGCCGCCAGACTCCACGGCCAACTCCCGGTCCGAGCCCGGAGGGCGGCCAGGAGGGTGGCCGCGCCCAGCAAGGCCGCCGTCCCGTGATTCATGTAGGTAGCGGTCTGCATGAGGAGGAGGGGGGAGAGGGCCCCCAGCGCTGCGCCTCCGCGTGCCACCAGGGGGCGATCGGGGAAGAGTCGAAAGGCCAGGAGGGCCACCAGCCAACCGGTGAAGCCGGCCAGCAGCATCGGGCCCAGCCAGGGGACGCCCAGCGCCATTCCAGGGGCCAGGACCACGCTGTGGAGGGGGGGATAGTGGGACACCCACCCCTGGGGCGTAGCCACCGTGTTGGGGAAGTACCAGAAGCCGCCTTCCAGGAACGCCCGGCCGGGCCCGGCCAGGTGGCCTGAGGCCAGGTACCGGGCGTGGAGGAGCTGGGCTGCTCCGTCGATGAGATTGGGACGCCCCTGAAAGACCAGGAGTTGCTTCAACCCGGTGGAAACGGCGGCGGCCAGTCCCAGCCCCAGGGCGAAGGCCCGATCCGATCCCTTCTGCAGGAATCGGCTCAGGCTCTCCATTCCTCGGCGGAGCGGGCCCTCCGGAAGAAGGAGGG
Source organism: Gemmatimonadota bacterium (assembly GCA_003562075.1). GTDB lineage: Bacteria > Gemmatimonadota > Gemmatimonadetes > Longimicrobiales > Gaopeijiaceae > PWLA01. Next base: position 2,071 of record PWWP01000127.1, on the reverse strand, counting down.
TCAGGAGGAGGACGCCTGCTACGGCCGCGATCACGGCGCTCCAGAGAAAGCTGGTCTGGCTCCGGGTGGCGGCAAGAACCCCCTGTCCAATGCTCCCGGTGGCCGGATCATCCAGGAGCCTGTAGAGGGGGAGGAGGGTCAGGAGGAGGATGGCTCCTCCCAGCGCCCGGTAGAGGAGGCTGGGCCGGGCGGATCCACCCCTCATGGAGCCGAATCCACCCTTCATGGATCCGCTGCCCCCCTTCGTGGAGCCCCTACGACCCTTCACGGAGAAGGGAGGGGAAGGGGGTGGGCTCGGGGGAGCTGGCGTTCTGGAGGCATCTTTGGGAGCAGGAGTCAGGTGGCGCAGTCCGGGGACGATTCACTAAACTCCCCGGGAGTGAATCTGGCAACCCGTACGCTCTTCAACTGGAAGACCCCAGTGTCCACCTCGCCCCCATTGCACCGGATCCTCCTCCTCCCTCCAGGAGGGGAGCTGGAGTCCTCCGACGAGGCTCTCCTGGCTGCCCTTGGTGGCCAGGAGCGGCCCCTGACCCTGGATGCCCTCCCGGAGGGACTGCCCCAGGGTGGCGGATGGCTGGTGGTCCCGGCCCGGGCGTCGGAGGTGGTGGAGCCGGCCCTCTCGGCCCTGGTCCGGAGCCCTGACCCGTGGGCCCTCCTGTTGGCTCTGCCGGACGGGGGCCCCGGAGCTGGATCGGAAGCCGGCAGCCAGTCCCGGCTCCAATTCGTCTCCTGTTCCCCCGGGTTCCCTGAATCGGCAGAGGAGATCGCCCGCCGCATGGATGCCGCCGGACTGGATCGGGGCACTCTGAGCCACCGCCAGGTCCTCCTGGACCTCTCCCGGATCCGGCATGACGTGAACAACGCCCTCACCTCGGCCCTGGCTGAAGCCCAGTTCATGCGAATGGACGCGGAGGCGGGCACGGAGCTGGCCGACGGGCTGGAGTTGGTGGAGCGTCAGCTCCAGAAGATCCGGGACCTCATTGCCGAGCTCTCGGCCCTTCGGGTCACTGGCCGGTGAGGGAGATTCAGGCCCCTGGTGGGGACGGCGAAGCCCCGGATGTAGGCGCCACTCCAGAGGAACTGGCTCGCCTCTCCCCACCCTTCCTCCTCCGTTGGATCTACATCACCCGGATGACGGTGGTCGGGGGCATGTTCCTGGGTGCCGTCCTGATCTGGGAGCAGGCGGCGCCCTTCAATACCCTCATCGTGACCGTGGTCCTGGTCCTGGGCCTGCTCACCACCGGCTGGGGACTCCTCCAGGATCAGGAGAACCTCTCTCCTCCGGATCGAAACTTCCTCTACGTCCAGATGGCCTTCGACACCCTCCTGGTGACGGCCCTGGTCCACGTGACGGGAGGGGCCGGGAGCGTCTTCGCCGCGCTGTACATTCCCGTCATCGCCATGGCGGCCATCCTCATCCCCTTCCCGGGCGTGGCCCTCATCGGGGCCCTGGCGGCCATGCTCTACCTGGCCGAAGCCGTGTGGGGTCACGGGATGGACGCCTTCTCCGGCGCCATCATCCTCCAACTGGCCCTCTTCGGGCTGGTCGCCCTCCTCACCGGGATCCTGGGAGACCGGGTCCGCCGAGCCGGGGCGGCGCTGGGGATGGTGCAATCCGAACTTCAGCGGCTCCGGTTGGATACCAGCGATATCCTGGCCACGGTGAGTTCCGGGATCCTGACGGTGGACGAAGGGGAGCGGCTCATCTACATGAACCCGGCCGGGGAGGCCCTCCTGGGCGTCGACGCCCGCCAGTGGACCGGAGCGCCGGTCCTGGAACGGGTGGGGGAAGTGGCTCCGGAACTCACCCAACTCTTCCGACGCTCCCTGGCCCGAGGGGTGCCGATGCAGCGGGCCACGGCCATGGCCCACCGGGACGGCGAGCGCCTCACCCTGGGGGTGACCACCACCGTCCGGGAAGTGGCCGATGAACCCCGGGCCGTCACCGGGATCTTCCAGGACATCACCGATTCCCAGCGACTGGCCGTCGTGGATCGTCAGAAGCAGCGCCTGGAGGCCGTCACCGAGCTGGCCGCCTCCATGGCCCACGAGATCAAGAATCCCCTGG
>PWWP01000329.1 GCA_003562075.1 Gemmatimonadota bacterium | reverse complement strand
TACGTCCACTATCAGCTCTCAGACGACCGGGTGGGTGTCCTCTGCGACATGATGTGCGGAAAGATCGAAGAGGAGATCGAGGCCAGGAGCAAGGTCTTCGAGAACTGACTGGAAGGCCGTTTGCCCTCGGGAAAGCCGGGCCGTAAGATGATAGCTCATCTTACAGATTCCCTTCAAGATCGGCCCCGGCCTCGGCCCGGGAGGTCCCCATGCCTTCCCCGGATCGTCAACCTTCCTCCCCCTTCCCTACCAAGGGGAAGAGGAGCCACCAGTTCTCCGTCCGTCCGACCCAGGTGCACGATGGTGTCGGAGGGGCACGTTCCATCATGGAGCGGATCCATGATGGAGATCGGAGCGCCATGGATGAGCTCCTTCGGGAGTTCTGGGAACCACTGGTATCCTACGCCCAGGAGATCGTGTCCGGCCGGGATCAGGCCGAGGACGTGGTGCAGGAGGTGGTCCTCCGGGTCTGGGAGCGGCGGAGCGACTGGACCCCCACCGACCGCCTTCAAGCCTTCCTCTACCGCGCCACGCGAAACGAAGCGCTGAACCACCGGCGAAACCGGAATACCCGCCGCGGATTCCTGGAGCGGATCAAGATCCCTCGGCCCACGGCACCGGATCCGGCTGAGGTCTCCGAGGAAGCGGTACTCGCTCGAAGGGTCCGAGCAGCCATCGACGACCTCCCTACGCGGCGGCGGGAGATCTTCATCCTGGCCCGTTTCCACGGCCAGACCCATCGGGAAATCGCTGAGATCCTGGACATCTCCCCCCAGACCGTCTCGAACCAGATGAGTTCGGCTCTAAGTCAGCTCCGAGACGCACTCCAGGCGATCCATCGGGAGCTTCGGGGTCCCAGGTAGGCTTCACGTTCTCCCGCTCTCCTCGCTCATGAGGGAACCCTATCTCCTGGGGAATCCACTCGTCCCTACGGACACCCCCCTGCGCCAGGCATGTCACCCGTTCCTAGCAGGATAGTCTCGTCACCCCAGTAGTAGTGATTTCCGTCCCACCGTGTTGAAGGGGTGAGACCCGGGACGTCGGCCTGCGAAGCCGAGACCGGGACACGGAAACTCGAGACGGGAATCCCTCTCTTGAAAGAGTTGATCCTGCGGTCCTTGCAGGGGCAGACGACTCCAGAGCAGGAAGTCGAACTGGAGCGGTGGCGTTCGGCGTCACCGGACCACGAGCGGGACTATCAGGCCATGGTGGAGGTTTGGCAGGGGACGGCTCCAGCCGAGCGCCCCCCCGCGCGGCGTCCTCATCCGACGCTTGCCGACCTGGAATCCCGTAGCCGGCGGAGCCAATCCAGGCAGGTAAACGGAGGGGCTTCCACCAGCCTCCGAAGATCGTGGGCGTGGGCTGCGATGATCGTTCTCGCCCTGGGCATTGGACTGATGGCCGGCCAACAGTCCGCTCCTCTTCCGCCCACCCCTACCCCACAAGTCTCAGAGGTCGTTACTGGCCCTGGGGAGCTGGCTACCACCACCTTGCCCGACGGCTCCGTCGTCCGACTGGGGCCCGGCACCAGCCTCCGGACATCGGTAGGCCTTGAGGAGCGCTGGGTCGAGGTCAGTGGCCAGGTATTACTTTCCGTGAGCCCTGACTCGACCCGTCCCTTTCACGTGAGAACCGCCGGCGGCGAAGCCACCGTGCTGGGGACCCGATTCGAGGTCAACGCTCGTCATGACCAGATGGATCTCCTGGTCTTGGAGGGTGCGGTGGCAGTCCGGGGAGGGGGGGCCGAGGTCCAGGTCCGAGCTGGAGAGCGAAGCCGGTCCCGGACAGACGAGCCCCCCCGGGTGGAACTGGTTCAGGACCCAGAAGGACTCCTGGGATGGATGGGGGCGTTCGTGGCCTTTGAATCTACTCCTCTCCCCCGCGTCGCCCGGGAGTTGGAGCACCGAATGGACATCTCCATCCAGATCATGGATCCCGAACTTCAGGATCGGACCGTGACCGGTTGGTTCACGGAGGCGGACATGGACCACATGGTCGAACTGGTCTGCCGCGCTGCCGCAGTCACCTGTGCCATGAGTGCCGACACCCTCCGGATCTTCCAATGACCCACTCGACTCGATGTACCTCGCCTGTCACCGAACCGCACCTCGAACCCCGGGAGTCCAATGGACCTGCCCGACTTGCAGCAGCACGACCCCCTACTCCCTCAGGAGGACCAATCATGAAGCTCTCTCGTCTATTTGCCGCAGGAATTCTGCTGGTGATAGGGAGCCTCCCACTTGGAGCCCAGGATCACACGATCCTGGCCAGTGTGGGGATGGAATTGGCCGAAATTCAGTCCACGGCCATTCTAGAGCGCCCCGCCGGAGTGGAAGCAGAGGCCGTATCTCTGGCCGAAATGCTCCACACCCTCCGGAGTCGTTCCGGTGTTCCCATCACCTTTTCGCCCAGCCTTCTCGCCGGTGAGCGGACCGTGACGTGCAAGTGTCGTGACCGCACAGTCCGAGAGGCCCTGGACCACGTTCTCACCGGTACTGATTTCTCCTGGGAATCGGTGGGCCAACAGGTCATCGTTGAACCCGAGCGGCGAGTCCCTCAGGGAAGGAACGGAGGGATGGCTGCCCTGGAGAGGTCACTCCCAGGAGTCGGGATCCTGAACGCTGCCTCTCTCCGCTCTCCCCAGCCCGCACCTCGGGTTGATCGGGAAGGAACCATCCAGGGGCAGGTGACACACGGACGAACGGGCCAGCCCCTCGCTGCAGCCCAGGTGTTCGTGGAAGGAACCCAACTAGGCACCATAACCGATAGTAGCGGCAATTACTCCATCACCGGTGTTCCTGCCGGCGAGGTGACAGTTGCCGTCCAACTCATCGGATTCGCCAGTGTCACCTCACAGTTGAGCCTGGCATCCGGGGAAACGGCAACACTGAACTTCCAGCTCTCAGAACGAGCTCTGGACCTGGATGAGATCGTCGTCACCGGGACGGCAGGTGGAACCCAGCGGCGGGCCATCGGAAACGTAGTCGGCTCGCTCAACGCCGATGACCTGATGGACCGGGCGCCGATCCAGAATGTGGATCAACTCATCGGGCAGCGGGAAGCTGGCGCCATGATGCTTCCCGGCACGGGACAGGTTGGTACCGGCTCCGCAATTCGTATTCGGGGAGTGAGCAGCCTCTCTTTGGCCAATGAGCCCATCATCTATATCGATGGCGTTCGGATGGACAGTGACCCTCGCCGAGGCCCTAGCCAGCGCGGAGGTGCGCGGGTGAGCCGCCTCAACGACATCCATCCCAGTGACATCCAGAGTGTGGAGATCATCAAGGGCCCAGCAGCCGCAACCCTGTACGGGACGGAAGCCTCCAATGGCGTCATCCAGATCATCACCAAGCGGGGTGCCCAGGGCGAAGCTCAGTTCGACCTGACGACTCGGATCGGGACCAACTGGATGTGGGACCCGGCAGAGCGGTTGGGCGATCGCTACTTCCGGGCTGATGATGGAACGGTCCGGAGCGCCAACCTCTACCTGAACGAGCAGCAGGCGGGCGTTGGCGACGTTTTTGACTACGGTAGCCTGAGAAGCGGCAACCTGAGTGTGCGTGGGGGCACCGACGCCGTTCGCTACTTCGCCTCTTTCTCCCGGGACGACAATACGGGAATCGTGCCCCACAACTGGGAGGAGCGGACGGCCCTGCGTGGCAATACCGAGATCCTCCTCTCGGAAGCGTTGACAGCCAACCTCTCCATGGCCTACACCACCGGGCAGACCCGGTTGGCCCAAAGCGGACTGACTGCGGATATCTGGAGCAACATTGTCTTTGGTGATGCTCGACGCCTGGATGCTCCTTCACGAGGCTTCCTTCGCGCACCGCCGGAGGCCCTTCAGACGGTGGAGAGTCGGGCCGACAATGACCGCTTCACCGTCAGTACCGAGTTCAGGTATGAGCCCACCTCCTGGATGCAACACCGTGCCGTGATCGGTGTGGACCACAACACCGAGGTGAACTGGACGCTCTGGCCCCAGCAGCCCGAGGGGGCCAACCACTTTTTCGGACAGCTGGGCCTGGGAAGCAAATCGGTGGAGCGGGGTGAGCGCCGCTTTGTCACTCTGGATTACTCGGCCAGCGCCGACTTCTCATTCGGAGACTATGATTTCCGACCCTCGGTCGGTTTTCAGTACTTCAACACCGAATCCTCTTTCACCACCTCCACCGGTGCGGAATTTCCGGCCATCCCCATCACCACGGTCAGCGGCGGCGCCGTCAGAGACGCAGGTGAGCAGTTCATCGAGAACACCACCGTCGGCGTCTACTTCCAGCAGCAGGTGAGTTGGGAGGACCGTCGATTCCTGACGGCCGCCGTCCGCCTGGACGACAACAGCGCCTTCGGGGCCGAGTTCGATGCTGCCATCTATCCCAAGGTGAGTTGGGCGTGGGTCCTCCACGAGGAGGATTTCTGGCGCTGGGACTCCGTCGACCAGTTCCGCTTCCGAGGTGCCTGGGGCCAAGCGGGACAGCAGCCCGGAACCTTCGATGCCGCTCGGCTCTTCGGTCCGGTCATCGGACGAGGCGACCGCCCCGCTCTCCTGCCCTCCGCCTTCGGTAATCCAGAGCTCAAGCCCGAACGAGGGCAGGAGTTGGAGGTGGGCTTCGACGCCAGCTTCTTCGATGGGCGCCTGAGTCTTGAATACACCCGTTTCCAGCGCACGATGAAGGACGCGATCGTGAACAGTCCGCTGGCACCCAGCTCAGGGTTCACGGGCTCTCAGATCGTGAACCTGGGAGAGATCGACGCCTGGGGGAATGAGGTGGGTGCCGCTCTCCAAATCATGAGCCGGTCGGCTTTTGCATGGGAGCTGGACACTCAGTTCTCCACCATGGACAATGAGATCACGGACCTGGGGGGCCTGGGAAGCATTCCAGCAGGCGGACAGGCCCAACACCGGGAGGGCTATTCCATCAACGACCTGTTCTTCCGTCACTTCGTCGATGTGGAGATCAACGAGGATGGTGATCTGGTCCGAGCCCTCTGCGATGGCGGCACTGGCCCCCAGGGAGTTGAACGTGGTGGACAGCCGGTCCCCTGCGGTGAAGCTCCCCAGCTCTTCTTCGGTCACACCCAGCCCACCTGGCAGTTCGGTGTGGGCAACACTTTCACAATCGGCGAGAACCTGGTTCTGTACGGCCGGGTGGAGGGAAGTGGCGGGCATTACCAACTCCAGACCCACGTACGAGCCATCCACAACCTGAGCACCACCCGACCCATCGTAGAAGGAGACAACGCGAAACTCGCCGCCGTAAGGAGTTTCGAAAACGACAAGACCTCCGTCTACGATGCCAGTTTCCTGCGCCTCCGAGAGGTG
>PWWP01000236.1 GCA_003562075.1 Gemmatimonadota bacterium | reverse complement strand
TGGTAGAGCTCATGGCTCGCCGATGTCGCCTGGCCCAGGCCGCCGGGGTTGAGAAGTCACGTGCCGGTCTCCCCATGGCGGACCCGGCCAGGGAGGCCCAGGTCGTTCGCCACACGAGCCACCTGGCTCGGGATCAAGGCCTGGATGAAGAGGCCATCCGGCAGATCTTCTGGTGCCTCATCGGGCTGGCTCGACACTCGCAGACCTCTCCGGCAGCTCCAGTCGGACAAGACCGTCCCTGCGGTGGCGGAGCAAACCAATGAGCCACCCGTCCTCGTCCACCGATTCGGTTGAAGCCACGAGCTCCTCGATCCCAGGTGCCCCGCCCTCCACGGCAGAGAACGCGTCCCCTACGGTGGCCTTTCAGGGCGAGCCAGGCGCCTTCAGCGAAGAAGCGCTCCTGGAGCACTTCCAGGGACAGGCCGCCTCTCTTCCCTGTCGGGATTTCCAGGGACTGGTTCTGGCCACCCAGGATGGGCGAGCCGATTTCGGGATGATCCCGGTAGAGAACTCCTTGGCGGGCACTGTAGCACCGGCCTACGACGCCATCCTTCAGGGGGGGGTGGAGATCGTCGCTGAGCGGATCCTTCCCATCCGCCATCACCTCATGGCTCTGAGCGGTGCAGGGATCGGCAACCTCCGGAAGGCCCTTTCCCACCCCGTAGCCCTGGCTCAATGCACCGGCTTCCTCCGGCATCATCCTCACATCCAACCCACCGTCGTCCACGACACGGCGGGAGCTGCCCGGGAAGTGGGAGAGCGCCAGGACCGGAGTCTGGCCGCCATCGCTCCGGCTGGAGCAGCCCGGCGTTACGGCCTCTCCATCGTCGCGTCCGATCTTCAGGATCGGGACGACAACCAGACCCGGTTCTACCTGATCCGGAAAGTGGGAGGAGGAAAGGCCTCGCCAGCCACCGGCCGGCCAGATCGGTTCAAGACCGTCCTCATCGTGGAGCTTCCCGACCAACCGGGCTCCCTGCTGCAGGCCCTGGACCCCTTCAGTCGGGAAGAGCTGAACCTGGCCAAACTGGAATCCCGGCCGGCCCCTGTTCCCTGGTCCTATCGGTTCATCGTGGAGGTCCACGGAAGCATGGAGGATCCAGCCATGGACCGGGCTGTGGCCGCCCTGGCAGACTCCGCCCTGACCCTCCGAGTCCTGGGCAGCTTCCCGGCAGGGAGTGCGGAAGATGCATCCGGCGGGGACGTCACCTGAACGAACGAGTGCTTCAACAGCCTTCTAGAGAATCAGGGAGCCCCACTCCCCGAAGGGAGTGGGGCTCCAGGTACTGCGAGGAAGGCGAGGAACGCCGGCCAGCGATCAGGTGAGATTCGGGTTGTTCAACCGCTCTGCCTCGGGAATCCGCAGGCAGGTGTCGGGACCAAAGGGCTCTCCCTTCTGGTTTGAACCGCTCTCCCATTCACGGTCAAAGCGGAGCTTGTCTCCCATGTGGGTTCCCTGGAGGAAGAGTTCGCGCTGCCGCTCCTCATAGACCTGTTCCATGATCTCGGCATCGGTCCCTCCCTCGTACTCAGGAAGATCGTGGGTGGCTCGAAGCTGGTTGATGATGTCCACCGCCTCCTGGCCCCCCTGGACCTCCGCAACCATCAGGAGAGCCTCACGCCCTGTGGCCATGGGAATGTCGCTGTCCGTCGTGGGGTACTTTTGCTGCACCCACATGTCGGTGATCCCATCTGGTCCGCTGGCGCCACCATCCCAGACCACCGGCACCCTGGGGTCAGGGACCCCATCCACCTCCAGGTCCCGGAACTTCGGGTGGACGCTGATGTTTCCCGTTTCGTTGTTCCTGTTCGCCACTCGGTTCCACCGCCGCGTGTCCGAGCTCGAATGGGTAGAATAGAAGACGAAGTCCGAATCCACCTGGGCGGCATCAGACAATACGCCGGCGTCATCTCCCAGGTGGAGCCGGGCCCGAGCCCGGCCGACGTACGCCATCATGGTGAGCTCCTGTGCCCGCGCCGCTTCAGGCCCTCCGACCCCCTGCAGAAGGTTGATGGCCTGTGTGAATTGATCTTCGGCTCGCTGGAACGCATCAGCCCGACTCTGAGCCGGTCCCTCATCGAAGGTCACCTCGCAGAACGCCTCACCCAGAAGCTGGGTCGCATACGCGCCGTAGGCATAGGACTGCCCCATGAGAAAGTCGGCGTTGGCCGGCGTCTGATCGAAGTTCTGAACCCGGCGGACCACGTCCTCCGCCTGGAATCGGGCGGTCTGAAGCCCCTGCCAGAGGGGCGGCGGATCCACGCTGGCACAGGTGGCGTTTCCAAACTGCTCCACCCCCCGGTCACGGGATCCGAAGACATTGTGGGACCGGAGGACCGACGCGCTGTAGAACTCATCGGCCCAGAGTCCAGTGATCCAGACATAGTTTCGGAACATACATTCGAAGTCACCCTGGGCCCCTCGGGCCAGAATATCCGCCATATCCGCCCCCTGCAGATCTTCCTCTTCAACGGCTCCCGGGAGATCCACGTCCAGGAGACCATCGCAGCCAACCAGGAAGACCGTCAGGAGGAGGCCCATGGCCAGAGCTCCCCAGGTTCCACCCCGTGTGCGGTTGCTTTCTCGTTTGATCGTCGCTGAATCTTCCATGCTGTGCTCTCCTCCCGTCAGTCCCGAGTCGTTGGTTCGATTCCTCTTCATCATCCTCTTCCTCGGCATCAGAAGGTGAACCGCACGGTCACGACGGCGTGGGAAAGAGGCGGGGGTTCCAAAGCCGACTCACCTCCAAACTCCTCGAAGGGCAAGCCCTGTTCAGGATCCACCACCGGCACCCCGAAGGCGGTGTTCTCATCCTCTTGCCAGAGGAGGGCCACGTTCCGCATGGCGAAGCGGATGGATCCGCGCTGCGCACCGATTCGGCTGGCAAACTCCTGTGGGAGGTTGTAGGAAAGAGCGACCTCTCGCAGCCGGGCGAAGCCGGCATCATAGAAACCCAATGGCTGACGGCGAATCTGCCTGTGTGCCATGAAGATGGGATCATCCTGCTCCCAGGAGAGGCGCGTGTTGGCGAAGCTGGTGTGCCGGGCGTTCACCCCGTCATCGGCGTGGATATGCCCACCCCGGGCGTCCACGGAGGCGAAGAGTCCCCAGTCATCGAAGAGCTGGAAGTTGGAGGTGACGTTTGCCTGCCAGGTGGGCTCAGACGGCCCGTAGTACAGGAGAGGCGCCTCCTCACAGGGCACGGCCGACCCGCCCATCCGGAGTCCGTCGGCACCGGTCCCACCATCACACATGATATTGGTGACCTGGCCCGAATTCCCCTCGATGAAGTCCGCAGAGACGATGCGGTAGTCGAAGATGGAGGCCAGCGGATAGCCCTCCCGGTGGAACCGGGTCCGGCGAACCGTCAGCTGCTCCACGTCACCCAGGTCCCGAACCTCGTTGTTGATGGTGGCGAAGGCGATTCCCAGGTCCCAGGTCACCGGATTCTCCTGGAGGACCTGAATGTCCAGCTGGGTCTCCAGACCCCAGTTGGCCACCTCACCCACATTCACCAACTGCGTGCCGGGGAACCCTCCCGAAGGTGACAGGCCACGAGCCACGATGGCGTCCCGGGTCGTCCGCCAGTAGCGCGTCATGTTCAAGGTGACCCGATCCTCCATGAAGCCGGCATCAAACCCCAACTCCAGCTCCTCACCCCGCTCCGGCTGGAGCTCCGGGTTCCCGACGGCCTGGGGGGTCAGCATGGGCTCGTTCCCTGGACCGGTAACAGAGCTGTACAGCCGAGCGGCATCGAAGATGTCAGGCTGCTGCCCGGCGGCGCCGAAGGCGCCACGAAGCCGGAACTGACTCACCCGATCGAAGGTCCAGAAATCCTCCTCGTGCATGACCCAGGTGGCGCTGAGCTTGGGGTAGACCGCCGCGTCGAAGTCCGCCCCGAAGGCGCTGTTGTCATCCATCCGGACAGCACCGGTGACGAAGATCCGCTGATTCCAGTCCACCTGCTGCTGGATGTACCCCCCGACGGTAGTGTTCTCGACAAAATCCTCGGAACTCTGGGTGATGGCCGCGGTCCCGATGGTCCGGGTGGCCCGGGTGGGCATGTCGTCGCCCCGGGCAAAGCGGTTCCAGAACTCCCGGTTGTAGTACTGGAGGCCGAAGGAGGTATCGGTACCCAGCGATTCGGTGGGCTGGAAGGTGAAGGTCCCGGCGTAGTCCACCGTGGTGACCCTGACCTCATCGGTGTTGATGATCTTCTGCCCCAGGCCGGCAGCCCCGAAGAGGCCTCCCGCCCCCTGGGGATCCCGGAGTGTGGTAGTGTGACGGTTTTCGTGCGTCACGTCGGTACCGGCCACCAGGCGATTGGTAAAAAAGCTCAACGGCTGGTAGCGGAGTTCGGCGCTCCACTGGGTCCGGTCCACATCATTCATGATGATCTGGCCCTCCCCATGGACGTCCAAGGGGCGGACGTAGAATCCACCACGCGGATCATCCCGTCCGCCCACATCGGCGGCCGTGGCCGGCTGACCCCAGATGGTGTACATCCAGAAGTTCCCGGCACGGCGGCTCTCGGAGGTATTGAACCCACCGGTGAGGTTGATGTCCAGATTGTCCGTGGGCGTTAGAGACAGGCTGCCTCGGGCGGACCACCGATCCTTCCAGTTGTAGTCCAGGATTCCCTCGGTCTCATCCCGGCTCACCGAGGCCGAGTACCGAAGGGTCTCGGTGCCGCCCCGGACCGCCAGGTTGTAGCGCTGGATGGGCCCGTACTGGAACATGGGCTCGCCGTGCCGCTGTTCCCACGTGTCATAGAGATTATGGGAGACGAGCTCCCCCGTATCCGGATTCCGCCAGAACGTCTCACCCACCTTCTGGGAGGGGTTCTGAAGGAAATTGGCCCCAAGCTCCACCGAGGCATCGAAGGTGGGCGCTCCCTCAGCCCCCCGCTTGGTGATGATCTGAATCACACCGTTGGAGGCTTCGGTCCCGTAAAGGGTGGCCGCCGCCGGTCCCTTGATGACCTCGATACTCTCGATCTCGGAGGGGTGGATGTCATTCAGTCGGGAACTGGCACCATCCCGGCCCTGCCCCGTCCGGGAGGTATTGATCCGGATCCCGTCCACGTAGACGATGGGATCGTTGGAGAGTGCTGTGCTTGAGGTCCCTCGGATCCGGATGGCTCCGGCATCGGCGCCCACCTGTCCGGCGCTGGGCATGAGAACCACCCCGGGCATCCGGCTCCCCAGGAGCTGCTCCGTGTGTGTTGCCGGGCTCACCTCCTGGAGGGCGGCCACATCCATCCGCTCCACCACATTCCCCAGGGCCCGTCGCTGGGTCCCGCCGGCGGTCCCTGTGACCACCACCTCATCCAG
>PWWP01000256.1 GCA_003562075.1 Gemmatimonadota bacterium | reverse complement strand
GTAAAAGGTATGTTTCCGACAACGTGTACCTGTATGGTCCTTGGCTGCTCCAGCGTTAGTGTCGCCCGCGTATCCAAGTAGGTACGGGAAACTTTTTCGCGAATCACTTCTTCAGCTTCAGGCAAAAGAAAGCCACTTACCTGTACGATCCCAACTTCGGGGATCATCACGCCTCCCTGGCTGTTTACTCTCAATCCCCGCAATGTGGCAGAGACATTTCCTTCGAGTGAAATGCCTAACAGATCTCCCGCTGCAAGACGATAGGTTTCCGTGTCGATGGAAGACTGATACAGCCAACCCATGGACAAGCGCAAGCCGAGCTCATCAACAAAATGTTTGTCGTCCGTACTACCCGTCGGCATGGCTAAAGTTCGGGGCTGTTCTTGTCGTTGCTGTGCATGGGCACAGGGCGCATAAATGGAAAACACGGCCAGAACTAAAGCCATGGACATCAGAAAAGATGCTCGGCGGTACTTCATGTTTTTAAATCTTGTCAAGAGTTGATATCAGACCATTTTGTTTCCGAACCCATGGCCGGCAATAACGCAAAACCATCCATCACTATCACAAGGGGTTCTGCAAGGTGTGTGCTTGCAATCATGTACGACTTTCGGGGTAAGCAGACTTCCCGGGACGACTGCGGATGGAACCGGCGCGCGTCAGAAAAACACCAGCAATGGTTAACAAACTACCAAGATACTGCAAAATGTGAAGCTTTTCACCCAGAAAAATGAGGCCGAAAAGCACGCCAAGGACCGGCACCATGTTCTGATAGGTGGCCGTTCGTACAGCTCCTACATTTTTGATACCAAAGTTCCAGATCAGGTAAGCCGCCCCGATCGCAAACACTCCGCTGAAGCCCGCCCCGCCCCAGGAAAGCAGGGAAACCGAATGATAATCGAGCCGGATGAGCGAGGGGATCGCCACCAGTATCAGCAGCACACCGCCAATGGTCATCACCATGGTGGAGAGGGTGAGTGGCGAATAGGTCTCGAGCAGGGAGCGTGAGAGTAGTGTATAGACGGCAAAAACCATGGCCCCGGAAATGATGATCGCATCGCCAAGGACCGACTCGGACCTTAAATTCAACCCCTGCTCGCCAAACCCCATGATCATCACCACTCCCGAAAATGCGAAGAATACCCCGATGGCTTGCAGACGGTACATTTTCTGATCCGTAAAGAGATGGGAAAATACCGCAATCCAGACCGGGATGGTGCCCAGCATAACCGCCGCGTTGGAGGCAAACGTCCGGTCAATGCCCACAATGAAAAGCATTTGGTAAATCAGATTCCCGAGCAGGCCGAGCACTACAACCTTGCCCATGTCCTTTCGTGCTATCCGGATCCTTATCCCCCGTAACCAGACTGCGGTCCACATGAGCAGTATACCCAGCGCGAAGCGGAAGGCGTTGAACGAAAGCGGGTCGATTTCACCGAGGCTGTATTTAACCACCGAGAAGTTCAGTGCCCACACCACCACGATGAACATGAGCATCAGCTCGGCAAGTTTTTTTCCGGTTGGATTGGAAGTCATGGGTGGATGGCGGGTGCGGACGAAATAAGCGTTGGTGCCACAGCGGCCGTTGTGAATTCGGGACCATCTGCGGTCGGGTGAGCGTATGATATCGAAAATTTGTATTTTTATCGCTTGAAAAAACCTGCACAGGCACCGGATCGTTTCCATACGGTGATTCAGGTTTGCAACGGCATAAGGCCGCTTTCGGATATCCGTTCGAACAGCGATTACACAAAGTTTCTGAAACAATCACCCGAATTTCGCAGAATAACTAACAATATTGTGATACAACGCATCCAAACCGTATTTCTCCTCCTCGTATTGCCAATAAACATCGGGTTTTATTTCACGCCCATGTTTTCCCACGCCATGCTGGACCCGAGCGGATGGCTGAGCAACGGCCTGATCGCCGCGCTGCTGTTTTCCATGGTCCTCAGCGTGTATGCGGTGTTCCTGTTTCGCGACCGCCTGAACCAGATGCGCTGGGTCAAGCGCGCCATGCTGTTTCAGCTGATCGCCATCGGTATGAATATCGGCATATTCTTCACGGTGGGACGCATAGGCATGAACCTGCTCACCGAGGTGTTCTCGGTCGGACTGCTGGTGCTTGCCCTCGTTTTCCAGTACCTGGCGCTGCATTACATCGACAAGGACGAGAAACTGGTCAAGTCCATGGACCGGATCCGCTGACCGCGTTTTTCCACCATCCGGCAACGGAAGCATATCGACAGGCACATAAGCTGCAACTGGCTGCCGTCCGTATATCACAACCCGATCCGCATCTCATAAAGGCACCCGGCCTATGCAGAATGAACCCCAATCCATGGTGACCACCCGCGTCGTGCTGCTGCTCGTCCTGGGGATGGCCTCCTTCGCCTTCGCCCCCATTTTTGTGCGTATGGCAGGTGACACCGATCCGCTGGCCCTGGCCGCCATCCGTACCGTCACCGCCGCCCTGGTGCTGCTCCCGTTCTGGCTGTTGCGCACAAGCCGGGCCGTAACCTTTTTCAATCGCCGCGACAAGCTTGTGGCCACCCTTGCCGGCATCATCCTCGGGTTCCATTTCATCTTCTGGATCCTGGCCATACAGAACACTACCGTCGCCTCGGCCTCCATCCTGGTGACCATCCACCCGGTGATCCTGATCCTGATCGAAGCCGGATTCTTCCGCCGGGTCTTCCCGCCGCTGGTCTGGCTGGGGGTCTTTGTCGCTTTTTCAGGCTCTGTGCTCCTGGGCTATTCCGATGCCCGGGCCGAAACCCTTTTTGAACATGCTCTTCTGGGGGATATGTACGCACTGATCGCCGCGATGCTGTTCGCCCTGTACTTCCTGATAAGCCAGCATCTGCGGCAGAAATCGGACTGGATCAACTATGTCGTGCGTGTATACGGAGCCACCGGGGCAACCTGCCTGGCCGTGGCACTGCTTTCCGGGAGCGACTTCCGGGTGGAGCCTATCGTATGGATCGCCGGCATCGCACTCGCACTGGGTCCGCAGGTGCTTGGGCACGGCTCCATGAATTACACCGTCAAATTTGTCGCACCCACCCTCTTGGCCACCCTTATCCTAACCGAGCCGGTCTTTGCCACCATGCTGGCCTGGTTCCTTTTTGGCGAAATCCCCCCGTGGCTTACCTTTCCCGCCATGGCCATAATTATTACAGGTGTGGTGCTCACCTGGTCGGGACGTGCCAGAAAAAAATAGACTTGGCCGCATCAGGAAAATAATAATATGGTTCTGGTATGTAAGGGCTTTTCCGGGTTCTGAAAAGCACTCTTTTCATTAAGAAACTCTAACGTATTAAGTGCAACAAAAACAGATTTTATTACGTATATTTTTGAGTGTAAGATAGCAAACGAAATCAGTCGTATTTTTGTTATTCCAAACATCATCAGAGCAATATCACAATCAGAGCAATATCACAAAAAGACTGAAACGGAGTTACATGATTACGAAGGGACATCAACAGCCAGCCTGATGTGAAACAGGCATTTTGAAGCGAGCGTCCCGAACTTATGAGATTGAGAACAATACATATCACCGGAGTACTCGTGTATCTTCTCCTGCCGATGCTGTTTTTAAGCGGCTTGAGTGGATGCCAGACGCAGGATGATCGTCCCGTAGTAAATTACCCCGATCCTGTCCAATTTGACTTTGACCAGATCAAAGAGCGCGGGACCATTCGCATGATTACCCGGTACAATTCAAGTTCTTACTTTCTGCACCGCGGCATGGACCGCGGTTTTGAATTCGAGCTGGTTTCCCGTTTTGCCGGGGAACATGGACTCAAAGTCGAAGTGATGTTGCTGGGAACCGACGACGATCCGATTACTTTGCTGAATCGCGGTGAGGGTGATCTCATTGCCAGCAATTACGCCATTACTCCGGACCGTACCCCCCATATCAATTTTTCGAGTCCGTATAATTTCGTGAACCAGATACTGGTACAGTCCGGCGACCACCAGCCCATCAGGGAACTGTCCGATCTGGACGGGATGACCATCAGCGTGCGCCAGAGCAGTTCCTATTTCACCACACTGCAAAGACTGCGCGATCAGGGGCATGATATTACCATTGATATTGTAGGCGAGGACTGGAATACCGAGGCATTGATCCACGAAGTGGGCGAGGGACGTCTTGAGGCAACCGTGGCTGACGACAACCTCTACCGTATCGCTTCCAACTACATCGAAGGTGTGCAATCCGGACTCGTTCTTGCGGAACAGGATACCGTGGCATGGGGGGTGCGTCGCAATGCCCCTCAGCTTAAAGAGAAGATGGATGAATTCATGGCGGAGCATTTCCGTATCCGTGAATCGGATGGACGGGTCCTGCGATCCGCATTCCTGAATGTGCTGCGACGCCGCTATTTCGAGGATGAACGCCAGGCAAGCCGGTTCCGTGATCGCTCGTTTGACATGGTTTACACCGGGTATATATCACCTTATGATGATTTGGTGCGGGATATCGCGCAGGAAGCCGGCATCGACTGGAAACTGGTTCTTGCCGTTATGGCACAGGAGTCGCAGTTCAACCCGAATGCCCGCAGCTGGGCCGGTGCAGTCGGACTCATGCAGATCATACCGCGTTTTTCACGCGTTGAGGACGAAGCATTGCTCTACGATCCGGAGATCAACATCCGCGAAGGCGTCCGGTATCTTCAAAAACATCTGAACCGATACGCGCACCTGGATTCGCTCAATCGCTACTCCATGGCCCTGGCCAACTACAACGTCGGTATGGGGCACATTGCCGACGCCCGGCACCTGGCAGTCCAGCTGGGCAATGACCCGGACGAGTGGGAAAACGTGGCTGACGCCCTGCTCCGGTTGATGCATCGCAAATACTACCAGCATGCGCGCTACGGTTTCAAAAGAGGGGTGGAGACGGTCAATTACGTCGAGGACATCCTGGACCGCTACAGCCGCTATTACGCCATTGCCGAACTGGCCGCCCACTTTCGCGAGCGCAGCCTGGACGATGCGGTCACCAGCCGCTGACAGGTATCGCGTTGCCCTACACGACCTTGCAAACGATCAGGGTGAGATCGTCGGTAAACCGGTTGTCACAGAAAGCCGTGACCTCACTGATGATCCCGTTCATGATCTGTTCGGGATGCTGGTCCAGCCGTTTTTGCACGCAGGCGATCAAACGGCGCTCGTCAAACTCCTATTCATCCGCATTCATGGCCTCCGTAACGCCATCGGTGTACATTACTACCACATCGCCTTTCTGCAGCGGCACTTCCTGCTCCTTGTAGGGCATCATGGTGGGCAAGGCACCGAGCAGCACTCCGCCCTCCGAGAGAAGTTCCGGCTCGCTTCCCCTGCGCATCAAAATGGGTGGATTATG
>PWWP01000252.1 GCA_003562075.1 Gemmatimonadota bacterium | reverse complement strand
GGACCGAGGGGAGAGGCCCCCGGCTCCCTGACCGACGGGCCGGGATCGGTGGGCGGGGGCTCCTCCGGGGACTCATGGTGGCCCTGGTCGTCATGAGCGCCGCCTGTGCCCGGACCGGTACGCCCCAGGGGGGGGACATCCCGGAGACCCCAATGGAGGTGGTCCGTACATCGCCGGATACCTTCTCGATCGTGGAGCCCTTCGATGGCTCGGTGAGCTTTGAATTCGACCGGAGGCCCAGCGAGCGCCCCACCGACGGGCAGCTCCGGGATGCGGTGGTGGTGTCGCCACGGACGGGAGAGGTGAGCGTCCGCCATCGACGCCACGGTCTCGAGGTGGAGATGGAAGGTGGATTCCAGGAGACCACCATCTACCGCATCACTCTCCTCCCCACCCTCCAGGACCTCTGGCAGAACCGGTTGGGGGGGCCTTACGACCTCTTCTTGTCGACCGGTCCCGAGTTCGAGCCCAACGTGCTGGCCGGCCTGGTCACCGACCGCCTCACCGGTGAGGATTCGCCGGACGTTCGGGTGGATGCCGAGCCCCTGGACGGAGGACCCGTCCACTCCACCGTCACTGATTCCACCGGGGTCTTCACCTTCCCATACCTTCCGGCCAACGGGTACATGGTCCGTGCCTACCAGGACATGAACCGGAACCGGGAGGCCGATTTCACTGAACCCCAGGACTCCATGGAGGTGACCCTGACCAGGGGAGACACCCTCATCGTCACCGAACTGGCTCTCCTCCTTCCCGACACGACTCCGGCCATCCTGGACGATGTGGCTGCCCTGGATTCCATGACGTTGGAGCTCAGCTTCGATGATCCCCTGGATCCGGAGATGTCGCTGGAGGGCATCCAGGTGAGCCTCCTCCGAGAGGATGGGGATGCCCCCGGAGTCCAGGAGCTCCTCCATCCTCATGAGTGGGAAGAGCGCCGAGCTGAGATGGAAGCAGCCAGGGAGGCCCAGGAGGCAGCCCAGGAGGAGGTGGTGGTGGATGAGCCACCCGACCCGGACGTTCCGGAGGAGCCCGACCCGGCACCCCAGCCCACGGAGGAGGATCCCACAGAGCCTGAGATCCTTCTGCCGGGGTATGCAATTGTCGCCATCCTGGACAGCCCCCTGGAGCCGGAGGTGACCTATGAGGTCCGGGTAGAGGGAGTGACGAACCTGAATGGCGTGCCTGGTGGTGGAGGCGAGATGCCGGTGGAAGGGCCCACTCCTCCGGAGGATCCGCCGGAAGAGGACGAGGAGGAAGACCCGGGTGAGGAGGACCCGGGTGAAGGGGACCCAGGCGAGAATGACCCAGGTGGAGACGATCCAGGTCTGGACGAGCCAGGGCACGACAGTCCCCCGATGCCGGGTGGCCAGGGGCGGCTTTCGCCTTGACCCCCGTTGGCCCGGACGGGTACCTTCCCCTCACCCCCTGAGATCAGGCTGGAACCAGTTGAACCCCCGTGGTTGGAGGGGGGTAGGAGAACCCGGCCCAAGAGGAGGGCTGCCACCGGAATTCGTGCCGGCCTCGAAGCCGCACCGGTGAGACGAGGAGTACCTGGATATCGAAAGAGGGAATGAGATGAGGATTGAGCTCTCGGAGACGGCGGTCAGCAAGGTGCAGACCTTCATGCAGGAGCACGGTGCCGACAAGGAGGCAGGCCTGCGAGTGGCTGTCCTCCCGGGTGGGTGTTCCGGCTTCCAATATGGATTGAACATCGAAGACACACCGGAGGAGGACGACGAGATCCTGGATCTCCGGGATGGTATTCGTGTCTTCGTCGACCCCTTCAGCGCCCAGTACCTTGAAGGGGTGGAGATCGACTATGTCACCACCATGATGGGATCGGGCTTCACCTTCAAGAATCCCGCCGCCGCCGGCGGGTGCGGGTGTGGAAGCTCCTTCACTATCTGAGTACCTCTCTGCATCGTTCATCCGGCCCCTGAATCCCATGACACTCACTGCACGGGAAGTACTCCCCACCCCCCTGGACTACGCGGGACTCCCTCGCCAGGAGCTGAAGGACCGGATCCTTCAGCGGAAGGCCCAGAGGAACGCTGTGATCCTGGGGCACAACTATCAGCGGGTGGAGATTCAGGAGGTCAGCGATTTCCTGGGTGACTCCCTGGCCCTCTCCCAGGAGGCGGCCGACACCGACGCCGACACCATCGTCTTCTGTGGCGTCCACTTCATGGCGGAAACCGCCAAGGTCCTCTCTCCCTCCAAGACCGTGTTGATGCCCGATCCCCGGGCCGGATGCCCCATGGCCGACTTCGTCACCGGTCAAGCCCTCCGAAATCTTCAGGAGCAGCACCCTGACGCCGTCACGGTGGCCTACGTCAACTCGTCGGCGGAGGTGAAGGCCCATTCGGACATTTGCTGCACTTCTTCCAATGCCGTTCAGGTGGTGGAGACCATCTCCCGGGATCGGACCATCATCTTCGTTCCCGACCGGAACCTGGCCCATTACGTCCAGGAACGGACGGGGCGGGACAACATCGTGGCCTGGGACGGCTATTGCTACGTCCACGATGACCTGGTTCTGGAGGAGCTGGACAAGGCCCGCAAAGCCCATCCGGAGGCGCTGGTGGTGATCCATCCCGAGGCCCGTGAAGACCTCCTGGCCGAAGCCGATGAAGTCACCTCCACCGGCGGCATGGTCCGGATGGCTGAGGATCACGACGCTCTCATCCTGGGCACGGAGCGAGGCCTGGTGGATCAGCTCCGGGAGCGGTATCCGGAGAAGACCTTCGTTCCCCTTTCCGGAGCGGCGGTTTGCGGGAACATGAAGCTGAACACTCTCTCCAAACTGGCCTGGTGCCTGGATCACGGGCGCCATGAGGTCGTGCTGGAGGAGGGGATTCGGTCCCGGGCGGAGGAGTCCCTCCGGAAGATGCTGGCCGTCTCCGGTGGGTGGCAGGCGCCGAGTGAAGAGGAAGAGAAGCTGGAATTGGCCGGAGTTCGTCCCAAGGGATGCGGGTGCGGATGATGGGTGACCCGGAGGCACAGTCGTCCCTGGACATCCAGCTCTTCACAGGTGGAGCCTTTGCCGAGAACACCTACCTGGTTCGGTGCACCCGAAGCGGGCGGGCTGTCATCGTGGATCCCGGCGCAGCGGCACCTCAGCTCCTCAGCCATGTGGAGGAGCAGGGGATCCAGGTGGATGCCGTCTACCTGACCCATGCCCACCTGGACCATGTGGAAGGACTTCCACACGTCATGGAGGCCTTGCAGGTGCCTGTTCACCTCCATCCGGCAGACCGGCCCCTCTACGATCGGGCCGCAGACCAGGCCACTGCCTTCGGTCTTCGGCTCCATGGAGATCTCCCGGCCATCGACCACCAGATCCAGGTCGGAACCCATCTCCCGGTGGGGGAGACTGAAGTGGCAGTCCGCTTCGCTCCCGGCCACGCTCCGGGCCACGTCATCTTCGTACATGAAGGGGACGGGATCGTGCTGGTCGGGGACGTGGTCTTTGCTGGCTCCATCGGCCGGACCGATCTGCCGGGAGGGGATATGCAACAGCTCCTGGCCTCTATCCGCCGGGAGATCCTGACGCTCCCGGACCATACCCGGCTGCTTCCCGGACACGGACCAGAGACCACGGTGGGCCAGGAACGTATCGGAAATCCCTTCCTTGCGGGACAGGAGCCGGGGGCCTCGGCTTGACCTTTCAGGTCGCCGTCTTTGCCTCGGGGCGGGGGAGCAACTTCAGGGTCCTGGCCGATCATCCCGACCGCGGAACCGGCCCACACCTGTGGGAAGTGGCACTCCTGGTGAGTGATCGGGAGGACGCTCCAGTCCTGGAACTGGCTCGGGACCGGGGGATTCCGTCCTGCATTGTTCCCGTCTCGGAACGATCCGCCCATGAGGTGGCTCGGGAGACCCTGGCGGCATTGGAAGAGGCCCAGATCCAGATTGTCCTCCTTGCCGGGTACCTCCGTCTCATCCCCCCACCCGTGGTGGAGGCGTTCCGGGGGCGGATGCTGAACATCCACCCCGCCCTCCTTCCGGGCTTCGGAGGAAAGGGGATGTACGGGAGCAAGGTCCACGAAGCGGTCCTGGCCGCCGGAGTTCGGATCTCCGGCCCCACGATCCACCTGGTGGACGAACGCTATGACCGGGGCCCGATCCTGGCCCAGTGGCCGGTCCCCGTTCTACCTGGAGATACCCCCGCCTCCCTGGCGACCCGGGTGAATCAGGTGGAGCATGAACTCTTCCCCGCCGTGGTCGATGAACTGGCCAGGTCCCTGGACGAGGGCCGGGCGCCACGACCGATCCCTGGCACCGGGGACGCCCTTCGATCTCATTTTTCTCTGACCTCCACGCCGGATCTGCCATGAGCACGTCACGCCGCGCCCTCCTCTCCGTTTCGAACAAATCCGGTATTGAGGAACTGGGTCAGGCCCTCCTGGATCGGGGCTTCCAGCTTCTTTCCACCGGGGGAACGGCTCGGGCCCTCCGGGACGCCGATCTCCCCGTGACCGAGGTGTCCGACATCACGGGACACCCGGAGATCATGGATGGTCGGGTCAAGACCTTGCATCCAGCGATCCATGGCCCCCTCCTTGCCCGGCGGGACGTCCCTCAGGATCTGGAAGCGCTGGCGGATCACGGGTACCGGCCCATCGACGTGGTGGTGGTGAATCTCTACCCCTTCCGGGAAACGGTGGCGGGAGGAGATGTGTCGGTGGCCCAGGCCATGGAACAGGTGGACATCGGTGGCCCCACCATGATCCGGGCTGCGGCCAAGAATCACGCCCATGTCTGGGTGGTAGTGGACCCAGCCGACTATGGCCGGGTGCTGGAAGGACTGGATGCCCCCGCCCATGAATCTGCAGTTCTCCGACGGGAACTGGCGGCCAAGGTCTTTCGGCACATCTCGGGTTACGATCAAGCGGTGGCCGGCTTCCTGGAAGAGGAGGAGTCCGAGACCCTTCCATCTGATCTGCACCGGAGTTGGCGGCGGAGTCGAACCCTTCGATACGGGGAGAACCCGGATCAGGCTGCCGCCTTCTACGAGCCTACAGGAGGGGTGGAGCGTGGGATCGGAGCCCTGGAGCAACTCCATGGGAAGGATCTCTCGTACAACAACCTCCTGGACCTGGACGGGGCCCTCCTTTCGCTGGCCCCCTTCGCCCTCTCCCCCCATCCGGCGGTGTGCATCGTCAAGCATACCACTCCCTGCGGGCTGGCTGTGGGCGAATCGGTGGCAGAGGCGTATGAGCAGGCGCTGGCTTCGGATCCGGTAAGCGCCTTCGGTTCCATCATCGCGGTGAACCGGGTGGTGGACGAGGAGGCGGCCCAGGCCATGTCCCAGCTCTTCATCGAATGCATCACCGCTCCGGGCTTCAGCGAAGACGCCCTCGAGGTCCTGACCCG
>PWWP01000291.1 GCA_003562075.1 Gemmatimonadota bacterium | reverse complement strand
TGGTCCAGCTCCTCCATGATCCCCAGCATCTGGGCAATGGCCAGGTGCCCGGAGGAGGGTGGCGGAAAGCCGCAGAGTTCGTAGTCCCGCCAGGGGGTGCAGATGGCTTCGGTCCGGAAGTCCTGATCCGGGTAGGCGTGGATGTCCTCCGGGGTCATGGGACCCGGGCGTTCCGGGTGCCCCTGGACCCGGGCAGCGATATCCTGGGCCACCTCCCCTTCATAGAAGGCGTCCAGCCCCTCCTGGGCGATGTCCTCCAGGACCTGGGCCAGGGCCGGATTCTGCAGGAGGTGGCCCACGGGATGGGGTTCACCGTCCTCGTCATAATAGAGGGCCTGGGCGATGGGATCGTCCCGGAGGGCCGTCTCGCCGTCCAGGAGACCGTGGAGACGGGGACTGACCTGGAAGCCTTCCCGGGCCAGGGTGATGGCCGGGTGAAAGAGCTCCTCCCACGGAAGCTGCCCGTGGAGGTCGTGAGCCTGCTTCAGCATGGCCACCGTTCCCGGCACTCCCACCGACAACCCGCTCCGGACGGCGTCGGCGAAGGGAAGGGGGTCGCCGTTCCCATCCAGGAAGAGGTTTTCGTCTGCGCCTGCTGGTGCCGTCTCCCGGCCATTGTAGGCCGCCACCTGGGAACCGTCCCAGTGGAGGAGGAAGGCGCCGCCTCCGATTCCGCTGGACTGGGGTTCCACCAGGGTCAGGACCATCTGGACGGCGATGGCCGCATCCACGGCCGAGCCCCCGGCCTCCAGGACCTGGAATCCGGCGTCGGTGGCCAGGGGGTTGGCGGCGGCCACGGCGAACTCGGAGGTGGCCCACCCGGGCTTCTCCGTATAGCCCGTGGCCATCTCTGGTTGCTCCGGGATCATGTAGCCCAACTCCTCGGCCGGCGTGTCGACGGGAGGTGCCTCTGGGCTCTCACAGCCGACCAGCGCCACCACCACGGCGAGGACGGCTGCCAGGACGGAGGTGGAGAGGGGGGCGGAGGGGCTGGAGCTCCCTGGTGTGCGGATTGGTGTGCTGGAGCCCCGCTCCTGGATCGGCGGCTCCGCCAGCGAGGGTCGGGACAGGGAGGCGGCGACAGAGGTGTCCATAGACGGTCTTGGAGTGGGGATGGAGGATGGCTGCAGGGATGAAAATGGTGGGAGCGACCGCCGGACCGATGCGTCGACCGGGCCAAAGGATTCCCACCTCCCGAGGCTACGAAGGGGGAGGGACGGGGGCAAGGATGCAGGGGCATCCAAACCAATCGAGCACAACTCTCGTCATAGGAAGTGAAGGTTGGGGGGAGGTGGAGGTCGGTGGATGGGGTTGGGTCCGGCCGAGAACGACCCCGGACGACACCGGGACGGTGGCCTCGTCCTGCGGGGTCCAACTGAGGAGAGGGTGGAGCAGAGAATGGCAACAGGCTTACCCGCGACCGGAGGATCAGGTGATGTATCGGCGGATTCTCGGGCGGATCTGTTGGTCGACCCGCTGACGGACGATCTGGTGGACCAGGCCCGGAAGGGAGACCTGCAGGCGTTCGAAGCCCTTTACCGGAGACACGCAGGGCGAAGCTACGCCCTGGCGCTCCGTATGCTGGGGAATGAGGAGGAGGCGGAAGAGGCCACCCAGGATGCGTGGGTCCGAGCCTGGCAGCGGTTGGACAGCTTTCAGGGACGAAGCGCCTTCACCACCTGGCTTCACCGACTCACGGTGAACCTCCTGGTGGATCGGCTGCGGCGTCGGCGACGGGAAGAGGACCGAGTCGAGGCGCTGGATCATCCGGGGGTCCAGCACCGCACCGGACGGCGGGAGGCACCCGGGGATCGGATCGACCTGGAACGGGCCATCCGGCAGCTTCCCGACGGGGCCCGGATCATGTTCGTCCTCCACCAGGTGGAGGGACTCTCATGCAGGGAGGTGGCCCGGGAGACGGGCACGGCGGTAGGAACGGTGAAGGCCCAGCTCCATCGGGCCAGGCAACTGCTGAAGGAGTACTTGCGATGAACTGGGAAGACGAGCTGGAGGAGGAAGCAGGGCGGCTGCCCCCAGAGGTGGAGCCTCCCCGGGACCTTTGGCCCGGGATCGAAGACCGGCTCCGGAGCGAGCAGGTACGGCCGGCCTCCCAGGAGCTGGAGGCGAGGCCTCGCTTCGGGTCGGATCGGTCCGGCCTGTGGGATCGGGGTGGGGCCCGCCGCCGTTGGGGGGTGGGGGTCGCCGTGGCGGCCGGGTTGGTGGGACTTCTGGCTGGCTCACTCCTCTTGAATGCCCCCACGGGCGGTCCGGCCCGGGGGGAGGTGGACCCACCCCTGGAGGAGGGGAGCCTGGCTTTCGAGGAGGAACACCTGACCCTGGAGGAGGGGAGCCTGTCCCCGGACGACCCATCCTCAACGGTGTCGGTTTCGGCTGAACCCAGGGCGGCCACGGGTGGGGTGGAGACGGTGCAGGCCGCCTTCGAGCCCGAGCTCCAGGAGCTCCGCCTGCTGGCTGAATCCCAGGAGCTGGCGCCGGAAACCCGGGCCGTTCTGGATGAGAGCCTGGCCACCATCGAGGCGGCCATGGAGGAGGCACGGGCCGCCGTGGAGGCCGATCCCTACGCCCCCCGGGCAGTGGATCGCCTGCGCCGGATGTACGAAGCCAAGCTGGAGCTTTTCCACGTCATGACCACACAACGTCCCCCTGCGGGATAGGAGCCACGATGAAACTGAAGCATCAGTCCATGGAACGAACGGATAAACCACAGGTGGCGCACTCCAGAGGGCAGCCGCCACAAGGTGGCGCGGCCTGCCGGGTCCCGGAGCGATCTGGGAAGGGCTGGTTCCAGCCCCTCCTCCCGGCTCTCCTGGCGCTCCTTCTTATTCCCCTCCTCCCGGTTGCCTTCGGCTCCGGCCCTCTGGCCCTCTCCGGCCCCATGGTCCTCCATGGCCAGGACCGGGTGGAGGAGGTCCGATCCCTGGCGCCGGATGGTCGGCTCTCCGTGGCTGCTGTCCGCCACGCAGTCACCGTCCAGGTCTGGGACCGGGACGAGGTGGAGGTGGTGGCCACCCTGGACGAGGACCGTGAGGAGTTGGAGATCTCTGGCGATGAACGGGACCTGTCCATCGAGATCCAGCACGCGCGTGGGGGGATGCGCGGTCCCTCCGGGTCGGCCACCCTGGAACTCCGGGTCCCGGCTGGGATCCGGCTCGAGCTCTCCACGGTAAGTGGGAGCCAGCAGGTGGCAGGGCTCACGGGTTCGGTGCGGATGTCCAGTACCAGTGGGTCCCAGCTTCTGGAAGGAACGCCGTCTTCCGCTGATCTGAACGTGGTGAGTGGTTCAGTCCAGGTGACCGGGGTCATCCCCGAGCTTCGTGTGAATGCCGTCAGCGGGCGGGTGGAGATCGAGGGGGTGGAGGGCCGGGTGGATGTGAGCGCAGTGAGCGGGAGTGTGCGCATCGAAGCCAGCCAACCCCTGGAGCAGTTGAGAGTGAAGGCGGTCTCAGGAAGCATCCAGGTGAGTGGGCCCTTCACGTCCCGGGCTTCCGTGGAGCTGGAAACCCATTCCGGCTCCGTGACCCTCCAGGTGCCGTCGGCGACTCCGGCGGCCTACGAACTGGACACCATGTCCGGATCGATTCGGAATGGGATCTCCGGCGACGAGCCCCGTTCGCCCCGATTCGGTCCGGGACGGAGTTTGGATTTCCGGGTCGGAGACGCCACGGCCCGGGTTCGGATCCAGACCTTCAGCGGGGGGATCCGCTTGGAGGCGTTGAACTGAGGAGATCACCGGTCCAAGTCCCCGTCAGGGTGGGGGTTTGGACCGGTGGGTGGCGTGCCTGGATCGGCGAGGGTCCGGATCGGGGACGAGGGAAGGGTGGGAGTCAAGGATCGGGCTGGGTGAACCTCCTCCGCTGACCCAGGTCATCCAGACCTTCCAAGCGACTGGAAAAATTGGGATGGCATCTTGTGCGGCGACCGGTTTCGGGCACACTTTGGGGTTCAGTCCGAATCTTGGGTCTGGACCTCGAGTCCGCACCGTTTTCCTCAGCGTCCGGTCCCCCTCCGGGAGGCGTGCCATGTCCATCGATTCCTCCGAAGCGCCTGGCGGGCAGGATCCTCCCGGCTCGTCCAAGCCTGCCCAGGAACCGGCCCCTGTCCTCCTGGCTGCCCTCCGGGCCACGGCCCACGGCGTGACCATCACCGATCGCCAGGGTGTCATCACCTGGGTGAATCCGGCTTTTTCCACCATGACGGGCTACCGGGAGGAGGAGGCCCTGGGGCGGAAGCCTGGAGAACTCCTGGGATCCGGTGTTCATCCGGAGAGCTTTTTCGAGAGTCTCTGGGAGACCATCCTGGCCGGGCGGGCGTGGGAGGGTCGGATCATCAACCGGAGGAAGGACGGGACCCTCTATCCGGAACAGCAGACCATCACCCCGGTCACCGACGACTCCGGCGAGATCACCCACTTCGTGGCGGTGAAGTCGGATCTGACCCGGGAGGTGGCGGCGGAGGCCGAGCGGGCCCGGGCATGGCGAAGAGTGGATTTTCAGGCTCGCCTTCTGGAGGCGGTGGGGCAGGTCGTCATGGCCACCGATGAAAAGGGGGCGATCACCTACTGGAACCGGGCGGCAGAGAAGCAGCTCGGATGGGCGCCTGAGGAGGTGCTGGGCCGAGACGTGGTGGAGGTGACCACCGCTGAGGGCCAGGAGGAACTGGCCCGGGAGATCATGGCCTCACTGGCTCGTGGAGAGTCCTGGACCGGAGAGTTTCGCCTCAAGCGGAAAGACGGCACCACCTACCCGGCCATGGTTACCGATTCGCCCATTTTCGATGCGTCGGGTCGGGTGGTGGGAGTCGTAGGGGTCTCCACTGACCTGACGCAGATGAAGGAGTTGGAAGGCCAGCTCCTCCACGCCCAGAAGATGGAGGCACTGGGCCGTTTGGCCAGTGGGGTGGCCCACGACTTCAACAACCTCCTGACCGTCATCCAGGGGAATATCCTCCTTTCGCTGGAGGAGCTGGAGGACGGATCCCCTGTGCTGGAAGACCTGGAGCAGGTCCTCGATCAGGTGGACCGGGCCGCGGATCTGACGCGGCAGCTCCTGGACTTCTCACGAAAGGACGCTCGAGCGACCCAGGTCATCCGACTGGGGCCGGCCATCCAGGCCATGGAGCCCATGCTCCGGCGGCTCGTTCCCGAGCGGATCGAGCTTCGGATCGATCCGGGTTCCGGGACGGAGAGGGTGGAACTGGATGAAAGGGAGTTGCAGCAGGTCGTTCTCAATCTGGTAATGAATGCGGCCGATGCCATCCCGAACCAGGGGGAGGTGGCAATCCGGGTGGGGCAGACCCGGCTGACGGCGGAGGAGGCCGGGCGCCTCAGCGTTGACGCCAGGACCGGAGACCATATCACCCTGGAGGTCCAGGACGATGGGGAAGGGATCCCTGAAGCGATCCAGGACCGGATCTTCGAACCCTTCTACACCAGCAAGCCGTCTGGGAAGGGGACGGGGCTGGGGCTTGCCAT
>PWWP01000185.1 GCA_003562075.1 Gemmatimonadota bacterium | reverse complement strand
TGCTCCACCCCTACGACAGGACAGAGGGAGAGGGCCCCTCGGGGTGCCAACTGAAAAGCCAGCTCTCCTGAAGCAGTCGTGATGTTGTCATCGGCGTCATCCAGATCGATGACGCCCAGCCGGGCACCCAGGGCCATCCGCCCTGCCGGGTTTGCCTGGGACTGGACGCCGTACCCCCGGGCATCGTCGGCCAGATCCAGGGTTCCTCCCACGCTGAACTGACCGGGCGCGGTGGCAGCGCCCAGGCAGGTCTGGCCCATGGCTTGTGAGGGGAGGGCCGTGGCGGCGGCCAGGGCCAGGACGGACAGCCCGCCCATGAGGAAGGCGGATCGGTGGCCTGGACGGCGTGGGCCTTCAGAATCTTCATATGACATAGCTGCATCTCCTCCAATGGAAATGTGTGAATCCACAGGCACCAGGAGGTGCAACAGGGAGGCCAGCATTGCCGCTCGATGCCACAGACGGGTCAAGTGTTTGTTACAAAACGTCTTACGAAACCCACGGTCCCATCCTCCCAGAGCCGGACAACCTGATCCAGGGAAGAAGCTTCCGGGTGGGACAGGGGAGATTACCGGGCGGCCCGCCGGATTCAGGTGATCCCGGAAGAAACCGGCCACCTCAGAAGCGGCTATACTTGGGGAGAAGGGCGTCCCGGCTGACCTCGGTGCTCAACCCGGGCCCCCGCCGGACTTCGTTCCCGACCCTGATTCGTTTCGACCCGAACCGTACCTCCCACCCTCACCGACACCCCATGCTTCCCAAGCGCTTCCACCGTCTTCGGAGTGTCCTGGCCCGGCGGCAGCCCGACCTGACCGTCCTCATGGAACGGGTCCACAAGGAGCACAATGTTTCGGCCATCCTCCGGAACTGCGATGCCGTGGGCGTGCTCGACGTCCACGCCGTGGCCCCAGCTGAGGGTATCCGGGTGCATCACGACACCTCAGGGGGAACGGCGAAGTGGATCCCTGTGCACCGGCACGAGGGCATCCGTCAGGCCGTGTCCACCTTGAAAGGGGATGGCTTCCAGCTCGTGGCCGCCCACCCGGGGTCATCTGCAGTGGACTACCGGGAGGTGGACTACACCCGGCCCACGGCCCTGCTGGTGGGGACCGAGCGCTTCGGGGTGAGTGAGGAGGCGCTGGAGCTGGTGGATGTGACGGCCGTCATCCCCATGGTGGGAATGGTTCGATCCCTGAACGTCTCGGTGGCTACCTCTCTCTTCCTTTTCGAAGCCTACCGGCAGCGGGAAGTGGCAGGGTATTACGAGGACGCCCGGCTGGACCCCCACCAGTTCCGGAGGATCCTCTTCGAGTGGGCCTATCCTGACTTCGCCCGCCGATTCCAGGAGGCCGGAGAGCCCTACCCGGAGTTGGGACCGGACGGGGAGATTCTGGGATCCCCTCTTCCTACCGGGGAATCCCCTGGGTCCACGTCATCCTGACGGCCAGGGTCCCCAGGCAGGATATGGCCCCCGCTCGTCAGGGATTGAGCCGGGAGGCGGTCCACGGCCCCCGCGCCTCCCTCCGGTAGAGAACCCGATCGTGAAGTCGACCCTCACGGGCCAACCAGAACTCCAGCTCCACGGGCCGGACCTGGAATCCCCCCCAATGGGGTGGCCGGGGGATGGGGGCGCCATCGAACCGCTGGGCTACCTCCCTGACCCGAGCTTCCAACTCCTCCCTGGACGACAGCTCCTCACTCTGTGCTGATGCCCAGGCTCCGATCTGACTGACCCGGGGCCGGCTCGCGAAGTAGTCGTCAGAGTCGGTTTCCGGGAGAGTCTGGGCGTGGCCGCGTACCCTGACCTGGCGCCCCAGGGCATCCCAGTAGAAGGTCATCCCCACCCGACTGTCCCGGCTCAGGGCCTTCCCCTTGGATGATTTGTGGTTGGTGAAGAAGACGAAGCTGCCATCCTCCAGACCTTTCAGGAGGACGATACGTCCGTCGGGATACCCTTCATCATTCACGGTGGAAAGGGTGACGGCGTTGGGGTACTCCATCCGGCTCTCCGTCCGGGCCTGATCGAACCAGAGCTGGAAGAGCTCCAGGGGATCGGGATGGATTGTCAGGGTGGAGGTGGAGTCCTGGGTGTGAGAAGGACGGCTCAAGGTTCCTCCTGTCTGGTGAGGCTGAAGAGTTGGCAGGCATTCAGGCGCATGACTCGCTCCAGTTCGTCCTCCTCCAGGTGTCCGGCCAGAGCCGCCCGGAGGGCCCGGTAATGCTCGTAATGACCTGACCCGAAATAGGTTGCATCGGTCCCGAAGAGGATCCGTCTGGGCCCGACCTGCCGGAGGGCCAGGAGGACGGCTTCCACCGGAGCCTGGGCGGTCTCCAGGTAGAGACGGGCGTCTCCTCGCTCTCCAGCTTCCTGGGCTGCCTGAATTGCAGGCTCGTAAGGCCCCCTGAAGCCCATGTGATAGAGGACGACCGGAACCTGGGGGTGGCGTCGAGCCAGCGCATGGATCCGGGCCGCTGAGGCTTGGTCCACCTGGCCGTCGCAATGGATTACCACCGGAACGCGGTACTTCCGGGCCAATTCCATGTAGGGATCCACAGCCGGATCATCGGCTGCAAATCCATTCATCTCCGGATGCAGTTTGATTCCCACGAACACCCGGCGGGTCCAGGGGTCGTCAGCCAGGGGAGGAAGGTGCTCGTCCAGGAAGGGGGCCAGGTTGGAGGCCGATCCCGTGTTGGGTCGGGCCCAGAGGAGGCCTCGAAGTCGCCGCCGATTCCGATGGACGGCATGAGCTGTAGCTCGATTTGCCGCCCCCTCATCCAGTCCACGGGTCTTTCCCGGAACGTCGGCCCCGTCGATGTTGGAGACCAGGGCGAGCGCTACATTCCCCCGGTCCAGTTCGGCCAGGAGAGTCTCCTCGCTGAGATCGTATCCCCGGAACTCTCCCAGGTGCGCATGGCAATCGATGGTGCCGAGTGGCACGGTCAAAGCGAACTCGCTCCTCGTTTCGATGGATATAGCCGGTTTTCCGGATGTGCGTTGTCCTCATCAGTCGGCGACGGTCCGGCTACAGGGCATCATCCGACCCTGGGGGTGCCGACCCGCTCTTCCCGACCCCCGACCCGGGGAGGGGGTTCCCTTGCGGGTCACCCGGTGCCCAGACCCGTCGGGCGCTCCTCCATTCCAGTCCTGATTCAGGAGATTCGACCATGACCCGGGGAGGACCGGCTACCTGGAAGATCTTCGAAGTCATGTTCCAACCCTGGCTTCGCCGGCGATTGGACGGGATCCACCTGGCCAACCTCCCTCCCGAGGTGGATGGCGAGCCCAGGGGCCCCCTGGTCCTGGTGGCCAACCACGTGAGTTGGTTTGACGGCTTCCTCCTCCGAGAGATACAGCGACGACTTCGCCCCTCCTCCGTCTTCAGGACGATCATGCTGGAAGATCAACTCAGGAGGAACCCCGTCCTTCATGGCCTGGGGGGGATGGGACTGGACCCGGATCGCCCCATCTCCTTCAAGCACCTTCTCCGCCAGCTTCAAGTCCTCCGAGCGTCACCGGGAGGAGAAGAACTGGTTGTCTCCTTCTTTCCACAGGGGCGGATCTACCCCTCCTTCCGCCGCCCTCTGGGATTTCAACCGGGGCTTCGGCTTCTCCTCCGGAGCCTGGCTCCATGCACTGTCCAGGAGGTAGGGATCCATATCGAGCCCGGCAACACCGTCTCCCCTGAAGCCTTCATCCTGGGTGGAGAGCGGCGATTCCAGACCGGGTCAGTGGGAGCCTCGGTGGAGGAGGTCGAATCCGGTGTGGCACGGACCCTGGACCGGATCCACACGCACCTGGCCCACCTGGGAGAAGACGCCGGGAGGGCGTGGCCATCGTCGCCTGATCTCCCCCTCCCAGCACCCACCCCGCATCCGGGCGACCCCATGGCTCAGGACTGAGGGGAGTCCTCGGTCACGCGTCCCAGTTGATGGGCCAGGGAGTCCTCCAGGTCGGGAAAGAGGAAGTGGTACCCCGTCGTCAACGCCCGCTGGGGTATGACCCGTTGGCCCTGGAGGAGCAACTCCTCCCCCATCTCTCCAAGAAGGGTTCGAATGGCCAGGGCCGGGGCCGGGAGGATGGTGGGACGGCCCAGGGTTCGACCCAGGGCCGCCGTGAAGGAGGCATTGGGCACGGGATTGGGCGCGGTGGAGTTCACCGGTCCCCTCAGGTCAGGGGTCCGCAGGATGTGGAGGATCAGCCCCACATGGTCGTCCAGATCGATCCACGACATGTACTGGCGGCCTGATCCCAGCCGTCCTCCAGCCCCCAGTTGGAAGGGGAGGAGAACGGTTCCCAGCACCCCTCCACTGGGAGAGAGGACGACGCCCGTCCGGAGGTGGACGGTCCGGATCCCCACCCCTCGAGCCGTGTGGGTGGCCTTCTCCCAGTCCCGGCAGACCTGGGCCAGGAACCCCCGGCCCGGCCCGGCGTCCTCGGTGAGGATCTCTTCTCCCCGGTCTCCGTAGTATCCCACCGCCGAGGCCGAAATGAAGGTGGTCGGTGGAGCCTTCAACTCCGCCAATGTCCGAGAGAGGAGTTCAGTCCCCTGCACCCGGCTCTGATGGATGGCCTCCTTCTTTGACCGGGTCCATCGGACTCCGGAGATGGACTCACCGGCCAGGTGGACGACAGCATCCACCCCCTCCAGGTCGTCCCCATCCAATCTCCCCTCCTGGGGGTCCCAGTGGAGCCAACCCTCCTGGTCTCCCTTGGCCGGATTTCGGGAAATACGGGTCACCCGGTGACCACCCGTCCGGAGGAAATGGACCAGGCCCCCTCCGATGAGCCCCGTGCTCCCGGTGATGGCCACGTGAAGTGGCTGGCCTGGGTAGCGTTGATGGAGATGCAGATCGTTGACGAGCCGTCGACTGCGGAAGCCGAAGAGACGTTCCAGGGTGGAGTGGATGAAGGGCCCGGAGAAAGTCTGTCCCAGACTGCCCAGAGGGGGAGCCCACTCCACCACGTCCTCCAAGGCGCTCCGGCCGCCACCAAGATCGGAAAAGCGGTGCTCGTGTCGCCAGTGGGCGAAGGGGCCGGAGCGCTGCTCGTCCACGAAGAGGCGGTTGGGCTCCAACTCGGTGTGCTCAACCTCCCAGCGGAGCTCGGCCGGCCCCTTCCGAAGACCCAGCACGACCCGACTTCCCACCTCCAACCCTCCGTCCATGGCGCGGATCCGGACATTCTGCCAGGGAGGGGACAGGCGCTGGAAGGCGCCGGGACGGGTGTGCCAATCAAAGACCCGTTCCACAGGGTGATCCAACTCGATGCGATGCGTGAAGGTGGGCATGGTCAGGCTCAGAGGTCCAGTTGAAGTGAAGGGTCGGATCGGGATGAGCCCCCGGTGTCGGACCCATCTCCGAATCGTTCCAGGTAGCGGTCCAGCTCCACCTTCCGCCGGGTACTCCGGGAGGTCATGGACCGGACCGTTCCGAACACGGGTCGCTCGGGCCAGCCCCGATCATATCGGCCCAGGATCCAGAAGATCCCCGAGGTCGAGTTGGGGTTCCGGCCGTCC
>PWWP01000152.1 GCA_003562075.1 Gemmatimonadota bacterium | reverse complement strand
TGAGTTGCTTCGGGATGTGATCTGGGTCATCCGAAACTTCCGCCCCCACGTGGTGGTTTCCGTCTTCACGGGGACCCCCCGGGATGGACATGGCCATCATCAGGTTGCAGGGATGGTGGCATTGGAGGCCTTCAGGGCTGCAGGGGACGCCCATCAGTTCCCGGATCAGCTCCAGGAGGGGGTGGAGCCGTGGCGACCGCTCAAGTTCTACCGATCCACCCGCTTCCGCCCGGTTGAGACTACCGTGGAGATCCCCACCGGGACCCTCGATCCATTGCTGGGGCGATCCTACTTCCAGGTTGCGATGGAGAGTCGAAGCCGGCACCGCTCACAGGACATGGGGGCCCCCCGAACGCCGGGTCCCCGAAACTCGGGTGTAGAGCTTGTGGAGGATCGGACCGGGGAAGGCCTGGCCGGGCCCTGGGTCCAGGGGAACGATTCCGGGTCCGTGGGTCTTGCGTCGGGTGAGATGGGCAGGGAGGTCCGGGACCTGGAGCCAGGGCTCTTTGCCGGGATCGACACGACGCTGGTGGGACTGGCCAGGGCTGCTCTGGCAGAAGGTGGTGGGGCGGCAAGGGAGCCTGATGCCCTGATCCAGGACCTGGAGGCCTACCGGAAGTCGATCCAGCGCGCCCGGTCCCAGCTCCTGGCCGAGCGACCCAACGAGACGATTCCGGAGCTACTGTCTGCTCGGACCCAGCTCCTACGTGCCCTGGACCGGGTTCAAGAGTGGAAAGCGGAAGGAGTTCAGACGGGAGGCGCCCAACGGGAATTCATCCGTGTCATAGAGGCCCGAGAAGCTACCTTGTCCAAGGCCATTCTGGCTGGATCCGGGGTGATTGCAGAACTCCGGGTGGATCGCTCCAGGGTGGTCCCCGGTGAAGATCTGGAAGCCCAGCTCCTGATCTGGAATGGCGGAACCCGGGAGGTGGAGATCCATGACCTGGGGTTGGAGCTTCCCGACGAGTGGGCCATGGAGGTGGCGCCGGAGCTGGCCGCCCAGGGTACGGGGGGGATCCAGGGGTTTTTCGCCCTGGACCCTGCGACCCTCTCGGATCGGCGTCCCTCTCAGGCATCTCCCCATAGGCTTCCGCCTGGTGAGATGGTGCGTTGGGCCTACCGACTCCGGGTTCCCACCTCCCAATCCCCCAGCCGGCTCTACTACCTGGCGGACGATCGAGATGGAAGTCTCTATACCTGGCCCTCGGACTCGGGTCTCCACGGCCTGCCAGTCGATCCTCCCCTTGTATCAGGCTGGGCTGAACTGCGGGTTTCTGGGAATGACCCCATCCAGTGGACGGGGCCGGGGCACCACGTGGAGGTAGACAAGGCCCTGGGAGAGTATCGGGAACCTCTGGTCGTGGTGCCGCCCCTCTCAGTCGAGGTGGCGCCGGCTTCCATGGCCTGGCCATCGGAAGCGGACGGTCCCCGGACGGCCACGGTCCGGGTGACGAACCATGCCTCTCTGCCTCTGGAGGGCCAGGTGGGCCTGGACGCGCCTGCCGGCTGGCGCGTAGAGCCGGGGAGTAGACCATTTCGAAGTGGGGCCGGCGGTGGCGAGGTGGTCCATACCTTCCAGATTCAGCCAGCAGACGCCTCTGCCGCTGAAGCCGGTGCAGGAGAATCCCATGGGTCCATGGCGGGAGTTGGGGCGCAAGTCACGTTCCGCGGTTGGGCGCAGGTCAATCGGGATGGCTCTCCGGCGAGGTACGAAGAGGGATTCGACTTCATCGACTATCCCCACCTGGATCCTGCGCCGTTGTATCGTGATGCTGCCCTGAACCTGTCGGCCTTTCCGGTTGCGGTTGAGTCCGAACTCAGGGTGGGCTACATCCAGGGACCGGGGGACGATGGTCCTCGGGCGCTGCGAGATATGGGAGTCCACGTCGAGTTGTTGGGGCCGGATGCCTACCGGACCGAAGATCTGAGCCGTTTTCACACTCTGGTCCTGGGAATCCGGGCCTATGAAACCCGGGAAGACCTGTGGGTGGCCAATGAACGGCTCCTTGAGTTTGCCCGGGAGGGGGGAACGGTGGTGGTGAAGTACAACAAGTACGAATATCCCGACGGGGAGTTTGCCCCATATCCGCTGGCCATGCGGCGACCACACCACAGGGTCACTGACCCTGACGCCCCGGTCCGCCTCCTGGATCCCGACCACCCTCTCTTGAGTCAACCCAACCGGATTGGCCCGTCTGACTTCCAGGGCTGGCAGCAGGAGCGGGGCCTGTACTTCCTGAGTGATTGGGATCCTCGTTATACCCCCCTTCTGGAGATGGCGGATCCTGGGGAAGAGCCGAACCAGGGATCGCTGGTGGTGGCCCAGGTAGGAGAAGGTGCCTACATCTACACCGGGCTGGCACTCTTCCGCCAGTTTTCCGCCGGTGTCCCCGGTGCCTTCCGACTCCTGGCCAACATGGTCTCCCTGAAGGGGAGTGACCTGGCGGACGCAGCTTCGGGAGATGATGGATGATGACGGGATCGAGAGGCCCCCTGTGGGGAGAGTCGGGACGCTCCTTGTGTGGATGGGAGCCGAGAGGGGGCAGGCGGGGGATGGGATGGGTTTCCTGGATCCTGGCCTCCCTCCTCCTGATCCTGCTTCCGGCGTGCGGATCCGACGGTGATGTCCTGGTCGTCTACACGCCCCACGGCCGGGATCTCCTGGAGCACTTCGGGGAGCGCTTTGAGGAGCTCCATCCAGGCGTACAGGTCCAGTGGCTCGACATGGGATCCCAGGAGGTGTTGGAGCGGGTCCGGTCCGAGCGGGCCAACCCTCAGGCAGATGTCTGGTGGGGGGCGCCTGACGACATGTTCATCCGGGCTGCTGACGACGGGCTCCTGGCCCCTTTTCGACCTGCGTGGGCCGACAATCTCCCCCCGGGGAACTTCGACCCTCAGGATCGATGGTTCGCCACCTTTCTGACGCCTCAGGTCATCGCGTTCAATTCAGCGGCAGTGCCCAGGGAGGAGGCCCCTCAGGATTGGGATGATGTTCTGGCTCCACGGTGGAGAGACGAGGTCCTCATCCGGGAACCCCTGGCCTCCGGGACCATGCGGGCCATCTTCGGCGCCATCATCTACCGGGAGTCGGGAGGCAGCGGGGACCCGGAGGCAGGGTACGAGTGGCTCCTGCGTCTGGATGCCCAGACCCGGGAATACGTCCTGAACCCCACTCTCCTCTATCAGAAGCTGGCCCGACAAGAGGGGCTCGTCACCCTCTGGAACATGCCTGACATCGAAACCATCCGGGCCGCCACCGATTATCCTATCGATTACACCATTCCCCGGGGCGGCACCCCGGTCGTGGTGGATGGAGTCGCTGTCATCGAAGGAGCGCCGAATCCGGAGCTGGCCAGGGCATTCGTCGAGTACGTGGGGAGTGAGGATGCCCTCCGGGATGCAGCAGAACTCTTCTTCCGGATCCCGGCCCGGGAGGATCTGGACCTGGAAGGACTCCCTGAGTGGCTCCAGGCGGCCCTTCCCCAGATCCGACCCATGGAGGTGGACCAGGCGCTGATCCTGGAACGATCCACCGAGTGGATGCGGCACTGGGATGCGGAGATTCGACGCCGGGGCAGGGCCCAGGGGTTCGAGTGAGGGAGCTGCGGCCCGTGAGCTTGCCTCCTTTCCGCCCCCTCCGGAAACCATGATCCTCGAATTGGAGAGGGTGACCCGCCGGTTCGGTTCGGTGACCGCGGTGCGAGAGCTGGACCTGGCTGTCCAACCTGGAGAGTTCCTGACCCTCCTGGGGCCGTCAGGGTGTGGCAAGACCACCGTCCTTCGCCTCATGGCCGGCTTCGAGCAGCCCGACGGTGGCCGGGTTCACTTCCAGGGCAGCGATGTGACACGGCAGACCCCTCAGCAGAGGGGTTTCGGCATGGTGTTCCAGAGCTATGCTCTCTTTCCCCACCTGAACGTCTTCGAGAATGTGGCCTTCGGCCTTCGGACCCGGGGGGTGGCTCGGGCAGAGCTACGGCCTGCGGTGGCGGAAGCGCTGGCTCGAGTGGATCTGCCTGGGTATGGGGACCGAGCCGTCCAGGCCCTCTCCGGGGGTCAACAGCAACGGGTGGCCCTGGCCCGGGCTCTGGCCATCCGCCCTCCCATCCTCCTCCTGGATGAGCCCCTCTCGAATCTGGATCAGGCTCTCCGGGTCCAGACCCGGACCGAACTCCGGAAGTTGGTCATGGAGCTGGGGATTACCGCGGTCTTCGTGACTCATGATCAGGAAGAGGCCTTCGACCTGTCCGATCGGATCGCGGTCATGGAGGCCGGCGAGATCCGGCAAGTGGGCTCTCCGGCAAGCCTCTACCGCGAGCCGAAGAACCGCTTCGTCGCCGGTTTCGTGGGACGGGCATCAACGATCCCGGTACGATCCGTTCGGCCGGAAGGGGAAGGGTATCTGGCCGTTCAGCTCCCTGGCGGACATTGGTGGAGCGGCGCCGTCTGGAGGGGGCCCGCCGACCGGCCTCCCTCGGAAGGCGTCCTCATGGTCCGGCCCGAAGAACTCCATTTTGTCTCCGCCCACCAGGACGGGACGTTGACAGGCCAGATTCGAGATCGGCGATTCCAGGGCGCCCTGACCTCGTATCGGGTGCAGGTAGGGTCGATCGAGGTGGAGGTGGTGGGGCCCCACGACGGCCCCCAGGTGGGACAGCCTGCCCACCTTCTTCCGACGCCGGGTGCTCGCCTTCACCTCTTCCCCGGCGTACAGAACGGGGACGGAGCCAGGTGGGGTGGGGATGATGGGACGAGCCAGGAGGCAGGAGGAGTGAGCGAGTGAGGACCAAAGCCTCGCTGTGGCTCCTGGTTCCCACCTTCGGAGTCCTTCTCTGGCTGGTGCTCTATCCTCACCTCTTCGTGGTGGGAGATTCCATCTGGATCGATGGGGCCCTTTCCCTGGAGGGTTACCGGCAGTTCTTCAGCTCCCGGGCCCAACTGGAGGCGCTCTGGGGCAGTGTGTGGATCAGCCTCGGGAGTGTGGCGTTGTCTGCGCTCATCGGCATTCCCCTGGCCTTCCTCTTCACCCGCTTCGACTTCCCGGGGCGGACCGTCTTCGGAGCCCTGGCGGCGCTCCCCGTCCTCCTTCCGCCCCTGGTCGGGGTCATCGCCTTCCTCTTCCTTTATGGCGAGAGTGGAATCTTCACCCGAACCGTTCAACTCGTTCTGGGGCTGGAGCGGCCGCCGTGGCGTCTGGTTGGAGGGGGGGCCATCCTCCTGGTCCATGCCTACTCCATGTATGTCTATTTCTACCTCTTCACCGCCGCCGGCCTTGCTCGTCTGGACGACTCAGCGGCGGAGGCGGCGGCGTCGCTCGGGGCCAGCCGCTGGCGGATCTTCTGGCGTGTAACTCTTCCCATGCTCTCGCCGTCCCTGATGGCGGCCTCCATCCTGGTCTTCATGACTTCCATGGCGTCTTTCTCGGCGCCCTACATCTTTGGAGGTGGCTTTCGGGTTCTGACCACTCAGATCTTCAACAGCAAGATGAGTGGGGAGTTGACCATGGCCATGGTGGAGACGGTGGTGTTGGCCACCGCTTCACTTCTCTTCCTCTGGATCCTGCGGCGGTTCGACCGGGGCCGGGAGTTCGCCGCTGTGGGGAAGGGGGTAGGAGGCCGGCGCCGTGCGGTTCAGGCCCCCTGGGCCCGGCTCCTGATTCCGGTAGTTGGGATTGGCGGAGTTCTGGTCCTCCTCCTTCCCCACCTGACCCTGGTACTGGTTTCCTTCGTGCCTGAAGGGGCATGGACGATCCAGATCCTCCCGACGCGCTACACTCTGGACAACTACCGGGATCTCTTCACCAGTCCCCAGCTCTGGACCCCTGTGCTCAACTCCCTCCAGATGGCCACCCTGGCCACTGCCGGGAATCTGGTCTTCTGCTTTCTCGTTGCCTATGTCCTCGTCCGGAAGCGGTTCCGGGGAAAGGGGGCCCTCTTGACCCTCACCATGCTTCCCTGGGCTCTGCCGGGTACCGTGATTGCCATTGCCCTGGCCACCACTTTCTCGGTGAATCAGCCATGGGCCGGCCGGTTTCTCCTGGTGGGGAGCTTCTGGATTCTCCCCCTGGCCTACTTCATCCGGAACATCCCCCTGGTGGCCCAGGCGGCCATGGCCTCTTT
Source organism: Gemmatimonadota bacterium (assembly GCA_003562075.1). Taxonomy (GTDB): domain Bacteria; phylum Gemmatimonadota; class Gemmatimonadetes; order Longimicrobiales; family Gaopeijiaceae; genus PWLA01. The sequence goes on along the minus strand of PWWP01000152.1, from coordinate 12,975 downwards.
CCGGCAATACGATCCGGAACTGGAGGAAGCATCCCAGTCGTTGGGTGCCGACTGGTTCACGACCATGAGGCGGGTGGCTGCACCCCTGGTCCTCCCTGGGCTCATGGCTGGTGGCTTGCTGGCCTGGGTGGCGGCCCTGGGAGAATTCGTCTCCTCCATCCTCCTGTATACGCACCGGTCCCGCCCCATCTCCATCGAGATCCTGTCCCAGTTGCGGGGATTCGATTTCGGAGCGGCGGCGGCATTGGGCGTAGTCCTGGCAGCCCTCATGACCCTGGTCTTTGCCCTGGGTGGACGATACGTCCGAGGGGGATTGGCAGGGACCACCGGCCGGTGACGCCCGGAGTCCAGGCTGTCTGCGAATTCGGCCTGCTCCCTGCAGTCCGGCGTCACCCCGGGCGCTCGGCAGAGGAGGTTTCCAGCGTCAGACGAAGCTGCCGAGCCAGGTGCCCGGGGGTGAAAGGCTTGGGGAGGAAGCGGACCCCAGGGTTCCGTCCCGCCATGGTGGTGACCAGTTCCTCTGAATGACCCGAGATGAGCAGGACCGGAATATGGGGATTGAACTCTCGAATCACGGAAGCCAGCTCGGGACCACCCATCCCCGGCATGACCACGTCAGTGAGAAGGAGGTCCACCGGGTTGTCCAGTGAATGATAGAGCTCCAGGGCCTCCTCGCCTCCCGGGGCCTCCAGGACCTGGTAGCCGTAGCTCTCCAGGATTCGTCGGAGTACCTGTCGAACCGGGTCGTTGTCTTCCACCAACAGGATCCGTTCCGTCCCTCCGGGGGCGGTCAGGTCCACCTTCGTCGGGTCCCAGTCTTCGGTAAAGGGGTCGCCGCTGAGCTCTCCTTCCCCCACCTCCAGCGTCTCCTGGATTTGCGGGAAGCGGATCCGAAGGGTGGTTCCCTGCCCCACCTGGCTCTCAGCCTCCACCGATCCACCACTCTGCTTCACGATCCCGTAGACGGAGGCCAACCCGAGTCCGGTTCCCTTGCCCACCTCCTTCGTGGTGAAAAAGGGCTCGAAGATCCGGCGTCGGGTTTCCTCATCCATGCCCTGGCCCGTGTCCGAGACGAAGAGGACCACGTGAGGTCTGTAGCGGACGGCATCCGGTGTGTCCTGGTCGTCACGTGTTTCCGCATTCTGAGGGAGGGGCGCTTCATTCCGGGTGCCGATGGTCACGGACCCACCTTCCGGCATGGCGTCCTGAGCGTTCAGGATCAGGTTGACCAGGATCTGTTCCACGCCGCCCTCATCCACTCGGACCGGGCCCAGCTCCGGCTCCAACTCGAACTTGAGCTTGACGTTGTCACGAAGGAGGCTGGAGAGCATCCGGTCCACATTCCGGATGATTTCATTCAGATAGAGGAGACGAGGCTGGAGGATCTGCTTCCGAGAGAAGGCCAGGAGCTGCTGCGTCAGGGTTGCTGCCCGATCCCCGGCCTTTCGGATCTCCAACAGATCCTCCTTGGCGGGATGGTCCGCCTCCAGGGTGTGGAGGGCCAGCCGAGCATTTCCTCCGATGACCGAGAGGAGGTTGTTGAAGTCATGGGCCACGCCACCGGCAAGTTGCCCCACAGCTTCCATCTTCTGAGCCTGACGCAGCTCCTCTTCTCGGCTCCGGAGGGCCCGCTGCGTCTCTATGAGGGCGGTGACATCAGCTGCCACTCCCATGATCCTTCGACTGTGTCCGTTCTCCTCATCCACCCATCGGCCACGGATCTCTACTTGCCGCCGCTCGCCATCCGGGCCGGAGACGGCAAAGTCCATCTGGATCTCCTCTTCCCTCTGATCCATCACTGCACGGATGGCTCTCCGGAAGCGGGCCAGATCGCCGGGCTCGATCCACTGGTCCAGGTGCTTCTGAAGTCGGTTCATGGAGCCGGGGGATGGTCCGAAGAACTCCTCCACTCCCTGGGACCAGTGGACCTGCCCTGTATCCAGGTTCCATTCCCAGGTCCCCATCTGGCCTGCATCCAGAGCCAGGCGGAGTCGTTCTTCGCTCCTTCGGAGGGCCGCTTCAGTTTGCTCCCGTTGGCGGACGACTTTCAGTAGACGTCCCTCCCGCTCCTCCAGCGCTCGGATCCGGTACCGATAGCCGATCCCACCCATGAGGAGAAGGAGGAGGGCTCCCGAGAGCTGGACGGAGCGGCGTTCCCAGAAGTGGGGTGCGAGGGTGACGGAAACCGTGGCTTCCGTCTCACCCCAGTTTCCATCTCGTCCCCTTGCCTGGACCCGGAAGGTGTAGCGTCCGGGCGGTAAGTTGGTGTAGTACGCTGCCCTGCGTTCGGTGGGGATGACCCAGTCCTCGTCAAACCCGTCCAGCCGATACCGGAAGCCCACCTGATCGGCGCCAATGAAGGTGGGGGCCGAAAACTGGAATTCGAGGGTCCGATGTCCCGCGGGGAGGTTCACTGCTGTGTGTCCCGGGACTGAACGGTCCGGAAGGACTACGGCTTCCACGATGGGTCGAAGGGGCAGGGTGGGGCGCTCCAGGTCGGCCGGGTCCACCCGGACCGCGCCAGCCATGGTGGGGAACCAGATGGAGCCATCGCTGGCCCGGAGGATGGCAGGATGGATTCCTCCATTGGCCTCGGCACTGCGGAGTCCATCGGCTCGCCCGAACTGGTGAGGTTGAGCCGGATCACCGGAACCATCCATGAAGGCTTCCAACTGAGCCCGCGACACTCGGGTGACCCCCTGATTGGAGGTGAGCCAGAGGTAGCCCAGTTCGTCTTCGATGACGGCCATGAGCTCCGTCCCCGGCAGTCCGGCCTCCGGGCCGAGAGGAGTGATCCGATCTTCTCGGATGTGGGCCAGTCCACCCATGGTGGCAACCCACATGGCACCGGACTCATCCTCGTACAGGGAGTGGACCGTTGCGTGGGGCAGCCCATCTGTAGTCCCGAATGCAGCCACGTCGTCGCCGTCGATTCGGGCCAGCCCGTTCCGGGTGCCTACCCACAGACGACCATCACCGTCCTCCGCTACCGTTCCCACGAAGGTATCCGGGAGGCCTTGGTCCAGCCCGAAGGATCGGGTGACTCCGGTCTCGGGCCGCCATGCCTCCAGCCCCCTGCCGGGGCTTCCGAGCCAGAAGGTTCCCTGGCTGTCGACGAAGGTGACGGTGATCTGGTTTGGACTGAGCCCGTCGGCAGGACCAAACGTCTCCACAGCATCTTCAGTGAGCCGGGTAACCCCTCCGGAAACGGTGCCCACCCAGATGGCGCCGTCCACGTCCTGGGCCAACGAGAGGATGATCTGCTCCGACAGGCCGGCGATGGAGGGAAGGGGGGTGACGACCCCATCACGGATCCTGTTCACTCCCCGTCCGGGCGTGCCCACCCAGATGCCACCCTCCTCATCTTCCAGGACGGGGAGGGCAACCTCCATCGAAAGCCCTTCCGGATCGCCGAAGGTTTCAAACAGCCCGTCCTGAAGCCGAATCAAGCCGGCCGCTGCTGCCCCTACCCACAGATTTCCTTCACGGTCTTCCAGGACCTCCCACACGAGGTTGCTGGGAAACCCGGTATCATCGGTGAGGCGGGCGACTTCTCCGTCCCAGATCCGGAAGAGGCCCGACCCATTGGTGCCCACCCAGAGGGCCCCTTGGCGATCCCTGAAGAGGGAGAATACGAAGGTGCCTGCCAATTCGCCGGACGCGTCAAAGGGACGAAAGACCTCTCCGTCCCGCCTGAAGAGGCCCCCTCCTGCGGTTCCCACCCAGACCGAGCCGTCGTCCTCGGCCAGCACGGACTGGACCCGGGGATCAGGAAGCCCGGACTCCTGATCCCAGCTCCGAAGTTGGTCCCCCCTCATCCGGTTGAGGCCTGTGGGGGTCCCGATCCAGATGGCACCGTTGGGATCAGCCGAAAGATCGGTGATGAAATCGTGGGAGAGTCCGGAGGAGGTATCCCAGTGGTGGAAGGTCCCCTCTCCGTCCTTCCGGAAGAGTCCTGCGCCCTCGGTCCCGATCCAGAGATCACCGTGTGTATCGCGGGCTATGGCGCTCACCCTCCGCCCGGCCAGACCTTCAGGTTCCCCCACACCCTGAAAGGTCCCGTCCCGGTATTGAATCAGACCCCCGCCTCCTGTCCCAATCCATAGGGTGCCGTCAGCGTCTGCGTAGAGGGTCTTGATCCAGGCTGAACTCAGCCCGGGGGTGTTCTCGGGGGTGAAGACGGAAAAACGGGTCCCGTCGAAGCGGACCAGACCTCGCTCTCCACCCAGCCAGAGATATCCGTCCTGGGTCTGTGCCAGGGAGTTGACGAAGTTCTGGGGCAGGCCTTCCCGTTCGGTCCAGACATCCAGGTTGAACTGGGTAGGTTCCCGAGAGGGATCCAGGCCCGGGAGAACATCTCCCCTCGTCTGGGATGCCGAGCCGGTGGGAGAGCCCATCGCCTGACTGGCGGGGAGGGCGGAGGCGGACTGGAAAAGACCTGGCCCCAGGGGTAGTCGAGGCGCAGCCAAGCCGAGAAGGAGGAGGGTGGCGCTGGTCAGGAGGACGGTCTTCGCCCATCGGCGAAGAGGCTGCTTCCAGGAGAGGAAGGCACTTCCCCGGGCCCGGCCACTATTCATGGGATACCAGCAACTCCTCGACCTGGGTGATGAACGTCTCCTCCAGGGGATCGAAGAACCCCCGGTACTGCCAGGCGAGGCGTCCTTCTCGATCCAGAAGGAAGGTCTCCGGCACCCCGATGGTCCGGAACGCCCGGGTCACATCTTCCCGGGGGTCCAGAAGAATGGTGTAGGTGATGTCTTCCTGTTCCAGGAATCGTTCCACCTGCTGTAGACTGTTTCGGCCATCGATACTGGCTCCAACCACCCGAAGTCCATCTCCAGCGTAGCGGCGATGAAGTTCCTCCAGCGCCGGCATCTCCTTTCGGCAGGGTGCGCACCAGGTGGCCCAGATGTTCAGGAGCACTACGTCGCCCTCCATATCGGACAACGCCAGGGTGTCTCCCCTCAGTTCCTGGGCGGCGTAGGGAGGGGCCGGCTGACCGGGCTGGACCACCGGCGCCGATCCAGTGCCTTCTGCGCAGCCCCATAGGAGGAGGGCTCCGCCCACAATCCCTGCCACGAGTGGAGGGAGACGTCGGCGTGGTCGGGTCCTCGTCATAGTCACCATTCGATTCGTAGCCGTACTGCCTCGTCGTCCTCCCAGGCCAGGACCTGGAGTCCATTCTCAGCTACCAGAGATGGGTAGCGACCCTCTACCTCCGTGCCGCCAACCCGAGTCGCATTTGAACCGCCCACGGGAATCCGCTGACTCTGAAGACGCCCTGGGGACTCGCGTCCATCCTCCCATGCTACTGTGATACCACTGTCCAGGGAATACACCAGTGCCACTCGGGCAGGGGGAATCCATTCGGCGGTCAGGAGGGGGGTCGGCTCGGAGAAGGTCATGGCTCCATCGCGAGAGGAGGCCATGTAGATCCCCGGTCCACCCTCCTTTCCTGTGTACCAGGCTACGTGGAGGGAGCCCTCCTCGTCCAGTGCCATTCCCGGGCCGGCGTGGGGGCAGCCAGCAATCTCCCAATCGTCGTCGGCTACCCGGGCCGGTGGGCCGAAGCTACGGCCGCCGTCATCCGATCTGGCCACCACCATGTCCCTGATGTCCCCGGGAAAGATCTTGCGCCACCCCAGATACGCCGTGCCATCTCGGTCTACCACCAGTGCGGTGCGGCAACAGGGGCAGGGGTTCGAATCGACGACGACAGGATCATGGAAGCTCCGCCCTCCGTCGGTGGAGCGGGCAACCCGGATCTCCTGATCCGGGAGTCCACCCTCCTCCCGGCTCGACCCCCTCGCCTCAGCCAGCGCACGGGTACTCCCATCGATCCATGAGACCAGGATCGTTCCTTCAGGAGCCACGGCAATATCATGGAAGGTGTGCGAGGCCGGAACGCCATCCGTGGAGGGGTTCACCGTGATGGCGTCCTCGAAGCTCTCCCCTCCATCGGTGGAGCGAGCCAGCCGAAGCTCGCTGGCGGGAAACTCCCGCCCGGGGATCCAATCCGCCGTCTGCCACACCACATAGATATTCCCTTCCGGACCCACCCGCACCTGGGCCGGCGCCTGCTCGTGGGGAGCAGCGTCTCCGGGAAGGTGATTCACCTGACTCACCTTCACATCCCCGGGGGGAGAATTCTCCACGCCTGGGTCGGGAGCCTGGACTCTTGCCAGGTAGACATCCCAACTTTCCCCACCGTCCTCAGTCCCCACCCAGGCGGTGAGGACCTGACCCGACTCCCTATGGAAGGCCACCGTCGGATGGCTCCCCCCTTCCCAGGCGAGGGTGCCGGACCAGCTGTCTCCCGACTCGGCCAGATCTCCGCATCCCCACAGGCCCGCAAGGATCAGGACCACCAGGATGCCTGGGGTCTTGCTTCTGTCTGCGCTTGCGGTGCTCATCGCCACTCCACCCCAATGACGAGTGCTCGGGGCCGCCCTGGGGCCAACTCGGCGCCCCGAAACTGGTTGAAGCTGGCCCGTTCGGCATGGCGCTCATCGGTGAGGTTCGTGAGGCGGCCGTAGGCGGTCAGCCCTGCCGGGAGGGGGAGGTCGAGTCGGAGGTTCAGGAGGTCGTGACCTTCGTATTCCTCAGAATTGCCTGGATCCATCCAGTAGGCCCCAACACGGGTCCACTCCAGCGAGATTCGGCTGCCTTCAAGGGCCGGTGGTGTGAGTGAGACCTCCATGCTTCCCGACTCCTGCGGCGCGAACTCCATCTGGTTTCCTGCCAGGTTCAGCCCTTCCTGAGGTTCCCATTCCTCGTAGGTGTGGCGAGCCCAGGAATAGGCCCAGCGGGCCCGAGCCCATTCGGTGGGCTGGATCTGAACCCCCGCCTCCAATCCTCGATGGAGGGTCTTGCCTGCGTTCTGGGTCTCGGGGGTCCCGTCCGGACGGGTGAAGGTGACGATGTCGTCGGACTTGGGCATGTGATACCCAGTCAACTCGTAGCTCAAGGCCCTGCCGACTCGTCCCCGGATCCCAACCTCCAGGGAATGGGTCTTCACCGGTTCCAGGCCCGTGGTGTTCTCGGCCGGTCCCTGGCGGAACAGTTGGCTTTCGGAAGGTGCCCGGAACCCATGTCGGTACGAGGCGAACAGGTTCAGGTCGTCCCGGGCATCCAGGGTCACCCCCAACTTGGGACTCAGGTGAGCGTATCGGACCCGGGTGTCATCCGGTCGGCGGTGGGGCCCCTCCTGCAGGGCCGGAAGGGTCGACTCGTAGCGATACTGGAGGAGGTCCGCCCGGAGTCCGGCCTCCAGGCGCAGTCGCGATGTGGGTCGGGTCCGGGCTTGTATGTACGGGGCCAATTGGGCGAAGGTCACGTCATAGTCGTAGACCGCTTCATCCTCTTCGAAATCCGTGAAGACCCCGTCGGACTGGATCGGGCGGATCCTCCGCTCCAGCCGACTGCCCGGGGAGAGATCCAGGTCCAGCCCGGCCACCATGTCGCCGTTCAGTCTGCGCACCGGGGCACTTACTCGAGAAAGGAGACCCACGGAGGAGTTCTGGGTGTCCCATATGCCGGGGTCGAATGTGAGGGCCCAGTCAGGTAGTAGCTCCATCCGATTGTGCCGAAGGAAGGGGGTCAGGGTCCAACTGGCCTGAGGAGTGCTGTGCCGGAGCTCCGAAGAGAGCCGCAACGCCCGGACGGACCGGTAGGAGATGGGTGTCACATTCCGCCTTGGATTGGACTCGTAGTCGGACCGGCTCAAGGGGGAGGTGCCTGCCGTTTCCTGCTCAATCCGGGAGAAGGTGGCCACCGTACGGAATCCCGTCCATGCCGAGAGGCTCCGGTCCCAGCGTAGGGTCCCGCTCTGGCGCTCGTAGGCCGTGGCCTCCCGCCACCCGTCCGAGGTGGTCAGGTTCAGGTCGGCCCGGAGCCCGTTCCGGTCCTGGGTACCACTGGCTGACGCCAGGAGCCGGGCCCAGCCGAACTCGCCTCCTTCCACGCCCAGCTCTGCCTGGGGATCCGTCGAGGGGGGTCGGGTCCGGACATCGATGACCCCGCCGATGGCGTCGCTACCGTAGAGGGCTGTCCCCGGGCCCCGAATCACCTCCACGCCGTCCGCTTGGGGGAGGTTCACCTCGTAGAGGGCGTTGTGATTGAAGAAACCCGTTGACCGTGTGGGAATTCCGTCTTCCAGGAAGAGGTAGACGGGGTCGGTGGTGAGGGGTTGTCGAATGGCGGTCATGTGGCCCTCACCCCCGGTTGTGTTCACCAGAACGCCAGGAATCTGGCCCATGATCTCCGATGGATGTCCTCCCCTTCGTGCTCTGAGACGGTCACCCTGCAGGACGCCGACAGCTGCCGCCGTCTCAGAGACTCGCTGCATCTGGCCGCTGGCGCTGACGGTGATGCCGGCCACTGGGAGGGCCTCGTCCTCCATCCGGAGTTCCACCTGGGTGGACGCTTCCGCATCGACGGTTACGGCCAGGGTCTCGGTCCGGAGTCCCATGCGATGGAGCTCGAGGGTATAGCTCCCTGGTGGGACGGGGCTCAGGCGAAACTGGCCCTGGCCATCGGTGAATCCGACCGAGACCAATCCGTCCGTGGCTTCCGGAGCTCCCTCCTCCCGAAGCTCAACCCGGACGCCTGGAAGGGGCCCATCATCGCCGGTCCGTGTGACGACTCCCTCAACAACGCCTGGCTCCTGGGCTGGGAGAGAGGCTGGAGACCCCAGGTTCGCGGCTCCCGCCAGCAGGAGAAGGGTCATCAAGGTGGCGTTGAGTGGCCGGGGTACTTTGTACCTGTGCGACAGAGAAGGGAATGGCATGGGGATACCTCGCTCTCTTCAAGGGCGTTGAAGAATTGGAGCCGCCATCGCGACAGGGTCGTGCGACCCCGGGCAGGACGGAGCACTGGAGGTGGGCCGCCTCGGATTCGTGGGGTTGGCGATCCCAACGGCGGCTGATCCAGTTCTTCAACGACCCTCTGGGATCTGAATACGGAGATTCACCCCTCGGCCAGACCACATTCCCGGAAGTCGGGAAAGGGGCCTGGAGGGGAATGGGTCAGTTCGCCGGAATCAGCGAGAGAGAGGTGGGGCGTTGGGTTGGTGGAGGAGGAAGGGCACCGGCGCCTGAGGGGTGGCCACCGCCGTGGGATGGATATGCCTGAGAGAGGAAGGGGCGGCCCCGGAAGACCCGGACTGGCCCGAATCGGTCAGGCTTGGGGCACCGCCTGTGTGGCACTGGCTGACGCAGTGGCAGTCTTCCCGATCCGTGGAACCCTTCCCGTGGGGGCCGTGGGTGACCTCTCGATCCGAATGGGCCAGGTGGGAGGCTTCGTGTTCGTATGCGTGGGCCGATCCCTGATCAGGATGGGCGGGTCCGTGGTGGTGTTCACCAGTGTGCGGACGGGTTTCCGGCTCTCCGTGGTGGGCCCCATGGTGAAGGCATCCCAACTCCGCCAAGGCGCTTGTGCCAGTGGCCAGCAGGAAGCTGACCGCCAACAGGAGGGAGCAGAGGCGCCGCAGGAGAGTGCGAATCATGGACCGTACGGAGAGTGCAGGCCGGACCAGGCCAGGGGTCAGGGACACGCAGGCAACTCCACGGGCCAGAAGGCCAGTGAAGCCCACAGGGCTGTAGAAAGAGACAAGGTACGGGACACACGGTGACCGCGCCACCGGTGCGAGGACGCCACATCAGAACCTGTGGCTGGGGTGTTTTAGGGTTCCTGGGAGGAAGGAGTCAACTCGCTGTGGGACAGTGTCTTGCGTGTTTTCTGACACGGTGGCATGGATAGTGATCGAGGGTATCACATGAGGGGCTGGGGACAGGCCTTGGGGCGCCGGAGGGAACGGCGCTCACCCGACGATCGCCGGAGGATGTCTTTTCATGGAAACCGGAGGAAGGAGCATCCAGAGGGGTTGGTCCAAGCCGCAAAGGGGGCAGTTGAACGAAGCTCTCTTCCTCCTGGTCCTTTCCATCCTTCTCCTCAGCACTCTGGACGCCATCTTCACCCTGGTCCTCCTCGAAACGGGCCAGGTCCATGAATGGAACCCGTTTCTGGCTCCGTTGATCGAGACGGACGTTCAGCGGTTCGCCAATGTCAAGAGTGCCCTCACCACGGGTGGCGTCTTCCTCCTGGTTGTCTTCGTGGACCGATCCCTCCTGGGACGAGTGCCCGTCCGGAAGGTTCTGGAGGCCATCTTTGTGGCCTATTGCCTCGTGATCGCCTATCATCTCAGCCTCATGGCCTGGCTCATCCTCCATCCCTGAGTGGATGGCAATGAGGGATGGCCGGCAGCTCCATGCATTGGCTGGGGGGTGCGTTGCGTGGGCCGACCTCTTGTGGGGGTGCCCATTACCACTCGGCCGGCCTTGCGAGCGGTACCGTTCAGGATCAGGAGAGGAAGGGGATGATGGCAGGGGAACAGGGGCGTCCGCAGGAACCAACTTCCGGTGCTGGGTTCGGGCCTTCTGCAGCTGATCCAGGGCCCGTGGCGGGTGAGCCTGGGGGACCTGCCCGGACTGGTGGGCCTCCATCCGGTGCTCCGGGCCATGGGGGTGGGGGCGGGAAGGGACTCTGTGGCTGCTTGGGCTGCTTCGGGGTGATCCTCTTTGCCGTGATCGTTATCCCGGTGGTCCTGGCAGGGGGGGCCTGGCTCATGCTTCCTACCATCATGTCTCCTGCCGACACCGAGTGGCAGATGGTACAGGTGGATCCCGCCACCACCCAGCAGGTGGAGGAGAGGATCCAGGGGTCCATGGCCCGTCTGAACCAGGAGGGGAGTACCACCCTGGAACTCACTGAGGACGAACTGAACCAGATCCTGGCCCAGGGGATCCGGGAGCTCCGGGCTCAGCAGCAGGCGTTGGCCCGGGACCCTGACGCGGGGGTGGAAGAGGAGGAGATGGCTCGGGCTGCCGAGGACACCCGAGGCCGATTCGTCATCGAGAACGGGGTCGTTCGTCTGGACATGGTGGTGGACATCCCGGAGCAGGTCACAGGGCTTCCTGGCCGCCTTCGAGGGCAGACCACCGGCATGGAGCTCTCCCTTCGTCCCCGGGCTGCAGGGAGCGTGGTGGCCCTGAGAGTGGAAAGCGCCCGGATCGGTCGGATCCCCGTTCCGGTGAACATGGCATTGGGACTCCTGCAGCGGATGCCTGTAGCCCATGAGATCCGCTGGATGGATCCCCAGACCCGGGAAATCCGGGTCCCGCTAGAGGAGCTGGGAAACCTGCCTCAGGGGGTCAACGTGGACCGGATCGAGGCCGAGGCCGGCCGCTTGGTGATGGAGCTCTCCCGCTGATGCCGCTTCACGTGGCGTGGCTGAAATGGGGAGACGAGGAGCGTCAGGGGCTGGAGGGACCTGCGTGACGATGCCAGGCCTGAAGAACCTCCAACTCCCGCTCAGGTGAGATCCCTGCCCTCAGCTGACTCTGCCGGTCCTCCGGCTGGGATCGGAACCAGGTCAGGGTGTCCCGGACGGTTTCATGGAAGGGCCGGTATGTGAGGCCTGCAGCCAGGGCCCGCTCCACACTGACGGCCAGGAACCCTGCGTTCTCCTCCGAGAGCGGAACCCAGACCGGCATGTCGGACCATCCCCGGACTTCCTGGTCCATCAGGAAATCCTGGGGCACCCAGGTGAATTGGGCGTCGGCTTCCAGGGCATCCCGGATCTCGGATAGCATCCGGCCCAGGGGGCGCGGCGATTTCGGGCCTGTGGCGTTGTAGGTTCCGGTGCGGCCCTCCTCGGCCATTCGGATCGTCCACTCCGAGAGGTCTCGAGCATCGATGACCTGGGTGGGATCCTCAGGCGTCCCCGGAGCCAGAATCTCGCCACCCCGGTGGATGCGAACCGGCCAGTAGGTGAAGCGGTCGGTAGGATCACCGGGGCCTACGATCAGACCTGGCCGGATGATGGTGGCACGATTGCCGAACCACCGATGGACCTCCTCTTCCGAGAGCGCCTTCAAGGCTCCATAGTGAGCAGAGCCATCCTCCACACTCAGGGTGAAGGGATCCTGCTCCCCCTGGTAAGGAGTCAGGGGAGTGTCCTCGTCCCGGCCGACCTGGCTGGTGTCGGCGTAAACCGAGATGGTGGAGATGAAGATATACTGCTGGGTCGCGTGTTGAAGGAGTTCTCCGCTCAGTCGAACCCAGTTGGGAAGGGTGGTGGGGTTGTCGATGACCACGTCCCATTCCCGCCCGTCCAGCGCGGAGAGGTCGTCATTCCGGTCTCCGATCAGCTCCTCCACCTCGTCTGGGAGCTGGATCTGGGAGCGGCCTCGGTTGAAGACGGTGACCCGATGCCCCCGCTTCACCGCATAGCGGACCTGGTGAGGCCCGATGAATCCGGTTCCGCCCAGGATCAGGAGGTCCAGAGAACGGGACGGTCCGGCTGCATGGCCCGGGGTCGGGCTGAACCAGGGGACAGGCATCCCGATCCTGCTACCCAGGGCCAGCCCCAGGCCGGTCGCCCCTGCGCCCAGCGCAGCCGTTCGAAGGAAATCCCGGCGGTTCAGGAATCTCTGCCTACGGTCGTCTTCGGACATGCTCGCCCGTCCTTGGGTTCGGGGGGTGCTGACTTGCGGGGACGTAGTGGGTCGCCGAGGTTGCCTCCAACGATCCTCGGCTCCAACGACAACTTTCGACGCTGCCGGCCGCCCAGGCAAGCAGAACGCCTCCGCCAGAGAAGAAGACGCCTTCCCGTGAAATCATCCACACCCCGTCACGCCCATGGCGTGGATCCAGAGGTCAAGGAACGGAACCTGAAGCGCCTCCGCCGGATCGAAGGTCAGGTCCGGGGGCTGCAGCGGATGGTGGAGGAAGAGCGCTACTGTGCCGATGTGCTGACCCAGATCTCTTCGGTCCACCAGGCGCTTCGGGCCGTTGGGCGGGAGCTGGTTCGAAACCATCTCAAGCACTGTGCGGCACAGGCCATCGAGGAAGGGCCGGAGGAGGCGGAGGCTATGTATGACGAGATCGTGGACATGATGCACAAGCACCTCCGCT
>PWWP01000011.1 GCA_003562075.1 Gemmatimonadota bacterium | reverse complement strand
GGTCACGACAGATCCATTCGGGAAGTCAGGAGCCACCCTGAATACTCGCCTGACCTACTTGAACTTCCTCCCCCTGGAGAAGCCCGAGGAGCTCTCCGCGCACCTGGGGCCACGGCCGGGATAGATCGAGGGTCCGCACCTGCACCCGGAAGCCCTGCAGCATGAGATCGATCCGGAGATCCTCGCCGATGCTTGCGTACAGGAGGATCCCCTCATGGCGGGGGCCAACCGGATATGCGGCTTGGCGATTCGAGAGGTAGGCGAACATCTGATAGAGGTTCGACGACCTTAAACGAGGCCGGCCGAACCGGACGCCCACCGGTTTCGAGTAGAACTTCGTGTCAAGCACGATGCGGCGGTCCTTCGACTGGGCCAAGACATCCGGGAGCATACGGGGAACGAGTTCGAGGGCCCGGGGTGACCGCTCCCGGGCCTCGAACCAGTCAATGCCGATCTGACTGGATACCTGAAATTCCGCCTGCTCCCGAACCAGGAAGTTTGCCACAAAGAGTTCGAAGAGACGCCACATCCGTTTCCGATTCCGCCTGAAGTCAGCGAAGCGCATTTCCCCGCCGGCTTCGGAAAGCAGGGTGGACTCAAGGACGAGTCGACAGACTGAGAGCAGAAACCTGTATTGCCGCTGGTTCCTGTCGAGCTGAACCCGGCGGAAGAGGCCGAGGGTGAGGGGGACTCGCCCTACCCCAGGAAGACGATCCATGGCGAGCCTCACATCCTCCCGGACCCGGCGGTCGAGTCCAGACGTCCGGTACAGGCGGTGTAGAGTCGCCAGGAGGATCCGGTTGTGAAGCACGTCGGGGGTGAACTCCTCAACGGTGCAGATGGCCCGACCCTGGGAAAGGAGACCGCGCTTCAGCGTGGCGCCGAGATCCAGCTTGCCACGCACGCCAGCCAGTTCGACCTGGCGCTCCGCGTATCCCCGATCCACCCCCCGCCGAGCCAACGACAGGACTCCGCGGGCGAGGATGTGCCCGAAGAGATCATGGACATGGTCCATGCGTCCCAGCTGCTCAAGGTCCACGACCTCACCCGCATCCCACTCTCCCCAAGCGTAGCAGAGTAGATAGTAGACGTTTCGTATGGGAATGGGTGCCAGCTTCGCCATATCGGAGAGAGGAAGGGTGGATCAGGCCAGGAGACGAGCTATATGGTCCTTCGCGGTCTTGGGCTGGTCGAACCAGTATTCCATGAGAAGAGGACGCACTTCCTCTTCGATGATCCGCCGGTAGGCTTCCTCGTCCAACGCTGAGTCATCGAGAGAGGGGACGAAGTAACTGTGCCCCACCTCGAAGCCCGGTCCCAGGTTTCGGGCATCGGAACGGATCGCCTCGTTCAGCTCCCGCATCCGGATCACGATGCGCTGGACCAGCGCCTCATCGGTCCCGGCATCGAGGAGGTGGGCCTGGAAGCGGTCGCTTCCGAAAGCGGGTTTCAGGTCGAAGAAGGTGAAGCGCCGTCGGAGGGCGTAGTCCACAAGAGCCAGAGACCGGTCGGCCGTATTCATCAGACCAATGACAAAGAGATTCTTTGGAACAAAGAACCGGTCCTCCGGCGCATAGGTCAGGGGCATGGCATACCGCTCACCTCGCTTGTCGGCTTCGAGCAGCACCATGAGTTCTCCGAACACCCGGCTAAGGTTGGCCCGGTTGATCTCGTCGATAATGAAGACGTACGGTGTATCCGGAGCGGCGGCTGCGGCCCGGCAGAAGCGGTGGAAGATACCGTCTCGGAGGGCGAACCCACCCCCTTCGGTGGGGCGATACCCCTGGATGAAGTCTTCGTAGGCGTAGCTCTGGTGGAACTGCACGAAGTCGACGGTCGGGGCGTCCTTTCGACCCACCTTCACCTCCGCAAGTCGGCGGGCAAGGAAGGTCTTTCCCACCCCCGGTGGCCCCTGCAGGATCACGTTCTTCTTCCTTTCCAGGGCATCAAGGATGCGAGTCACCTCGCCTTGCTCAAGGAAGGCCTCTTCCAAGATGTCGCGCACATCATAGCTCTCGGGAATCTCCGGCTCCGTGACTGCCCCTTCCCTGCACTCCATGGTCTCGAAGGCTTGGAATACCCAATCGGGATAGTCCTTGCTCATTTCCGTCAGGGTCTTGTAGGGACCTACGGCTCCCTTGGGCAGGGACCACTCGCCTACCGATTCCCACTTCACGGACCGGATGTTTCCATATTCTCCGCGATCCGGGTCGTGCCGGTAGCCACTCGTCACCCGACCCCACCCCGCAAGTGTGCTACCCCCCGTCTTCACGATCACTACATCGCCCTCCTGCATTACATGGGCAAACTGCCAAGCAGCCAATGAGTCATTCGTCGGGTTCTGGAGCCGATCTTCGTCGGAAATGGCCGCGTGGATCTCTTCACGGGAATCAAAGGCGGAGAGGTCACCCAAGCTGTCCCAGCCGATCGCTATCTCTGACTGCTCCCGGAACTGCTTCCAGAGCCGGCCGCCCTCCCCTGCTCTGATGACCCAGACGGCACTGTCACCGAACCGCTCTCGCAGCCAGCGACGTGCTTCGTCAGCTGGCGGGGAGCGGCGGTTCGAGGCTTCCTCCACCTCATCGGAATCGGAGGGGGAACGCCAGCGCGAGAGGAGCGGCTCGGCGTAAAAGTCCACCCGCCCCTCATCGCCGTCGTACTCCTCGATGAGGCGCTCGCGGATGCGGTACAGCGCCCGATCCGTCTGCACGCGTGGGCCGTACTGGGACTCGGCCTCAGGGTCCACCTCCGGATCACCGAAGGCCTCCACGATTTCCCGCTTGTGACGCGCCACCGTAGCGCGCTCGAAGTACTCCGGGAAGAGGAGGAGCAAGAGGAGGTCCCGAAACTGCCGGTTCTTCGCGAAACGCCTGCCATCGAGCCAGTCGGCGAATATCCACGGATCGGATAGGAGAGAACGGCGCTGGTCAGCCCCGAGGCGTTTCCAGTCGAGGAGGGCATCTACAAAGAATCGGAACTCGCGCCACCGGTGGGTATGGTAAGCCGTGCCAGGATGAATCGAGCCGGAACCTAGGAGGCTATCCTCCAGGAGGGGATGGTCCGGTGAGAGTTCATCCCCTGACCAGGCCCAGACCTGCAGTACCTGGAGACGCTTCTTCGCCGGCCCCATAGCCGCCGGGCTAAGGGGAAGGTAGAGCATCCAGATCACCTCGGCAGCGAGCATCTTGGTCTCTTTACCTGCAGGTACAAGCTGAGCCTCGAGCTTCGTCAGGAAGCTGCCTGAGCCCCGCCCTTGGTTCCGAACGAAGAACTCATCCAGCTCCTCGAACCCCTGTTCAGTCCATACCTGTGTCGGAAAGAACATGGAGCCATCGGACAGGAGGCAGGTATCGACCCACTGCCTGGCTGCAGCGTAGATGGGGGATCCGGAAACGTCTTTCATCATGCGGAGGTTGGGGCGGGGTTGGGGAAGGATGGGTGATTGACGTGTTCGAGGAAAAACGCTCCACAGCAACCGAATGTTCTAGCTGCCGCACGCAATAGTGCCTTCCAGGGCCCAACGCTGGCTCCTTGCGAGGCCCATCGCCGTGGAATATCGTGCAGCGTTCGACCGAGGTTATTTCCTTCGTTCTGGGCGCGAGTTGGTGCCGAACCCAAAGGAATAATGGGTCACTTCGCAGGTTTCCGCACCCATAAGCCATCCTTCGGTCATTCCAGGGCATTCGCCAGGCGATCCCAGCCCCGGGAGCCCTGCTGAGGGTGAACCACAATGCATCTGTCGAGAGCGACGAAAGGGTAGCACCTGCTACAGCATTGGAATCGGGGACCCCTTCAAGCATCATCGGACCCCCATCTGGCTGAGGTTCAACAGCAGCACGGGCCGGTTTGCTGAGATCAACGCGAGGATCCGCCGCTCGTCGCTTGAGGGGGCAGCCATCCGAAGCCAAGGAAAGGTCTGGTCCCCACTGGAAGTGCCAATGAACTCAAGTCGCGAAGTCATGATTGAGGCGCTTGTGGAGCAAGTAGAGCGCATCTTGGCTGTTGCGTGCGCAGAGGGGATTCCGGGACTGGAGGTCCGGTCCCGATGACATCACTCCATCCACCCCAGTCTCCCTCTCAGGAACCCAGCCTTTCCTTCGGACCCCTGTTCCGGGGGATGATGGATCGTGAGGAGATGGCCTCAGCCTTCCTGGCCATGGCGCTGGAGGGTGTCCCTTCCTTTCGGGAGCTATTCTTCTCCCTACTTGGCCCTGAAGCTCTGCTACAGGAGCTCATGAATGAGGAATGGACCGTCGCCGTGGAGCACGAGCGGATCGACGTCACCATGTCATCCCGCACCTGGCGGGTCCTCATCGAAAACAAGATCCGACCGGGAGCCAAGCAGGCCGGTCAGCTCCTCAGATACTTCCGTCAGGCTGGGCCTGCACCGGAGCGCCTGCTGGTTGTGTACCTCGCTCCCGGGGAGATGGGTCGCGGCGAGATCGCTGAGGTGGAGGCATCTCCCGAATTCGATGAGACGAAACATGCTGCCGTGCAGGTTTCCTGGGAGGATCTATTCGAGTTTGAGCCCGGTGATCATCCCTTCGAGGTTCTGGTTGCTGACGGCCTGGCCAATGTGAAGCGGATTGTGGATGGGACCGGGACGGTCTACGCGGCTGAGGGGGTTCGCGCGCTGATCCGATTCATCTTCGGCTCGGCCCACGAGATCACCAAAGCGAGAGCGCCCATCGCCTATCACCGGTGGAGCGGCCGTGACTACGAATGTCTTCGGAGCGTAAGGACCAACCTCAGCCATACGGTCTTGGCGGTATTCGAGGCGGACCCCGACCCGCCTTACACGGTCCGGAGCGCCGTTGCCCCGGACGGCAGCCTTGAGCTCCGGCTGTCGTCCACTTTGAAGATCGCAGGGAAAGCGCGGCGGAACCGAGATCTATTGGAATGGTGGGATGAAGAAATGCGACGTGGATCTCTCGAGGCCCCAGGCATCCCGACGCACCTGGCCACCGATGACGGGGCCTTTCACTATGCCGAGGCTTTCCGTGGAACTGAGGATGAGATCGCGACGCGGCTAGCTGAGGTTACGTGCGCGACCGCCGAAGCATTGGAGACGATGCTTGAGGGGCAAGACCTTAGGATTCTGCGGTAGGGGCCGCAGAATACGGTCCATCGAACCCCTGCGGACCGCGACCAGATTATCTAAGGGAATATGCTGGTCAACAACTGGCCAGGAAGCCTGAGTCCATGCGACACCAAAAGCCCAGTAGCACCAAAACCCGGAGACAACCATGTTGAGAAGAATATTTGGAGGATCTCAGAAGCGAAAAGAATCGGTTGGGGAGCGAGCAGTCCACTTAACCAAGGAATTCTTTGGTCGGTCCCCCTCGATCCCGATGCAGGCACACACTTTTACCGAATTGTTCGCGTTTGTATTCCTGAACGCAGACGTGTTTGCAGCGATGAAACATCCAGACATCCGGGATTCGGTATGTCAATCCTTGAGCCACGCATTCTCACAGGAGCTTGGCAAGACCTTCTCCGTCACATATGGAGAGGAGTACATAAATGCTCTCAATACGCGCGTTCGGGAGTATGGATCACTAATCCAAGAGGGATCGCGCCCGTCAGATGTATTCGAGCGGTTTTCCTTCCATTTCCT
>PWWP01000248.1 GCA_003562075.1 Gemmatimonadota bacterium | reverse complement strand
GACGATGAAGGCCACGCAGGCCCCGATGGCCACGGCCAGGGGGCGGGTTTCCACGCGGGAGATGTCGGAGGGGTAGTGGTCCGGTTTGGTCATGACCGTCGGGAGGAGGTGGGGGAACCCGATACCATCACCAGGTATTCTGTTCCCGTCAAGTTGGCGCCGGTATGATTGACAAGGAGCCGCGGAGCCAAGCCCAGAGCGGGCTCGAGGTGCGGCGTCCCCCCCAGACCAGGGACGAGGGCCGTGAGAGACCAACCCGAGCTGGAACGCTGCTACCCACCTTCGAGGGACTCACTGATCGAGAGGTGGTGGCCCACTGGGGGCACCCGATCGGCACAAGGGAGCGCGGGGCCCACGTGTCTCCTCCTGGGACTCCTGGCGGTGTTTGCCCTCTCTGCCTGCGCTCCGGAGCCAGGGGGTCAGGGGGAGCCCCTCTTCCCGGACCTGGAGCGCTACACCGGGCTGGGCGAATCTCCGGAGGACTGGGCGTCCAGCCAGTTCTGGGACTGGTGGGGGGATGGCCGGGCCGAGCTCTCAGGCTACCGGCTGGTGGTCGGTCGCTACGGAGCGCCCCGGGAAGCGGAGCTGGCCCTCATCTACGTCACAGAGCCCCATGACCGGCGGAGCTGGATCAAGGACGACCACGTGGAGGAGCCGCACCGAGTCAATGTCATGAAGCTGAACCAGAACGTGGAGTTCCTCACCGGCATCTACCCCTATTCGGTCATGACCAGCGTCTTCGCTCCGGTAGATCGCTATCGACCCGAGCCCTTCTCCCCGGTCCGCATCGTGCACTCGGTCCAGGAGTGGTGCGGCGCGTATACCCACCTGCTGTGGCCCGGGTCGGAACGGTACCGTTCGCTTCGGCTCTCCTACTTTGCCCACGAGGGGGAGAGGGTCCGGGAGGTGGAGGCGGATGGTCCCCTCCTCTACGAGGATGCGCTCCTGGTGCAGCTCCGGGAGCTGGACGGCCCCTTCGCCGGGGGCGGGGACTGGGAAGGGAGGCTGGTCCCGGAGCTCTGGCGTCTGCGGGCAGGGCACCGGGGGACGGATCCAGTGTCGGCTCGGATCACCCGGGAGGAGGGGATCTACGAGCACCAGGGGGAGGAGGTCTCCGTCACCCGATTCCGACTCCAGGCAGGGGAGTACGAGCGGATCTTCCAGGTGGAGCGGGACCTGCCCCGCCGGATCCTGGGCTGGAGCACTTCCACCGGTGAGGAAGCGGAGTTGCTGGCCACCGAGCGGCTGGCGTACTGGGAGTTGAACCGTCCCGGCGACGAGTCGTGGCGTGAGGCGCTGGGGCTGGATGCCCGGGGGAGCCTCCCGCCTGGCGCCGGAAATGCACCGGCCGGAGGATGTCCGCAGTAGAGGGGAAGCCCTGGGCCCAGAAGGGGCGGCCGGGGATCGCGCAGCCCGGCCCGGGGCGTCAGGCCCCTACCGGTTCCGGCGACGTCGGTTCGGTGGGCTCGGGCTTCCGGGGCTCTGCCGGCTCCACGGGGACGCCGGGCTCCCACTCGGTCACGTACCCGGCCACTGCCGAGGCTGCCACTGAGTAGGGGGAGGCCAGGTAGAGCTGGCCGGGGCCCGATCGCCCTGGGAAGTTCCGGTTCTGGGAGGAGATGGAGACCTCGTCCGGGGACCCGGTGACGCCAGGGCCGGCATTGATGCAAGCCCCGCAGCCAGGCTCGATGAACTCGGCCCCTACGGCCTCGAAGAGCTCCAGGTACCCCTTCTCCCGGCAATATTCACGGACCTCGATGGAGCCACACTGGATGTAGCAGCGGACATCGGGATGGACACCGTTTCCGCTCTCTTCCCAGGCTTCCCGGAGGACGGCGGCGTACATGTCCATGTCCTCCTTCTTCCCTGCGGTGCACGACCCGGCGTAGGCGATGTCGATCCGGACCCGACCGTCCTGGTCCACCTTCACCCCGGAGGAGGCCGCTCGCTTGGCCAGCTCATCGATGTAGAGGCCGTTTCCAGGGTCGCCGGGGAGGGCCACCATGGGGCGGATGGTGGAGGCGTCGATCTCGATGATTTTGACGTATTCCGCGCCAGGATCCGACTGCATCCCTTTGCAGAGCTCCTGGGCCCGGTCCCGGTCCATCCCCCGCTCGTTCACCAGATAGTCCACGGATCGCTGGTCAGCGGCCACGATTCCGGTGAAGGCGCCCACCTCGGCGGCCATGTTGGTCATGGTGGCCCGCTCATCCACCGACAGGGCCTCCACCGCCGGCCCGGCGTACTCGATGATCTGGCCGATTGCATGGCCGTCCCGGATGTAGGGATGGCGGAGGATCTCCAGCATGTAGTCCTTGGCGGTGACATTGGAGGGCGGGGTGCCGTCCACCACGACCTTGAAGGACTTGGGGACCTGGACGCGGACGTCCTTGGTGATCCAGGAGTTGAAGATGGCGGTGGTGCCCACCCCGAAGGCTACGGCCCCGATGGCCCCAGCGTGGGGGGTGTGGGAGTCGGATCCGATGATGAGCTGCCCAGGCTCGGCATACTCCTCCAGGATCTTGGAGTGGCAGATGGCCACTGAGCCCATCCGGTGCCCCTTCTGCTCCCCGTAGAGCTTGATCCCCTGTCGCTCGGCGAACTCCCGCTGCTTCACCTCCAGCTGGTTGGCCACGTCCAGGAGCCCTTCCTCGATCCGCTCCTGGGTCATGGCTTTATGGAGGAAGGTCAGGTGGTCCCGGAAGAAGAGGACGCTCTCCGGGTCCACCACCTTCCCTTCCGGTCCTACCTTCTGTTCGAAGAAGATGGCCGACATGGGAGTCACGTATTCGTGGGAAAACCGAATGTCGGTTCTAAAAAAGCCGGCTTCGCCGGGGCGGACCCAGGGGACCCCCACCTCCTCGTTGGCGGCGTCCACTACCCAATGACTGGCGAAGACCTTCTCGGCTACGGTCATGGGGCGGGGGCCGATGGAGGCCTGGCCGCTCCTGGCCGGACCTTCGGCAAGCTCTGCGGGAGGGTTGGGCTGGGAGGGGGCGGCGATCTGAGAGCCCACCGGGTCCTGGTCCCCCAGGGGACCGTCCTCTCCGCTCCCCTTGAGCTGCCGGAGTTCCAGATCGTCGTGGGCCGGGTCGGGGTCCACCTCCCCTTCGGTGGCGGCTTCCGCGCCTTCCGCGCCTTCCGCGGCTGTCCCGGTGGCCATCCCTCCAGCGCCGGTGGCGGCCAGACTTTCGGGCAGGAGTGGGGTGGTCCGCCCCTGGAGGCGAGCCACGTTGTACTCGAAAAGCCCGCCGTGTTCGATGATCTCCCGGGTGATGGTGTCCTTGCCCCGGGTAAAGACCTCCAGGGGGATGTCCTCTCCGGCCCGGACTCGATCGATGACCCCGAAGTCGTTGGTGGTCAGGATCCCCAGGTTCTGGCAGTTCTCGTTGTAGATTCGTTCGATGGATTCCGCCACCACCACCCGGATGCCGGCCATGAGCTCGGCGTAGGGCGATTGCTCCCGGGAGCTTCCCTTCCCCCGTCGCTTCCCGGCCACGGAGCATACGAAGCCGCCTTCTTTGACACTCCCTCGGGTGACGGGGAAGGTGGGTCGGCCCGAGTCCCGGTCCACGGCCCGGAGCCCCAGGTAGGGGAATTCGCCCAGGGTCTCGTCGTAGAAGTAGCAGATGTAGGCCGGGGTGATCTCATCAGTAGAGATCTGGTCCCGGAGGAGGGATCGGATCTCCTCGTCCAGCTCCAGTTCCACTCCGTCCTCGAGCTGCCTACGCATCCGGGCGGCGTCGTCCACCAGGTAGAGGATCCTCCCCTGGAAGGTGAGGGTGCTCGGGCGCTTCTCGATGGAGCGGGTGAGGAGGTCCTGGATCATGTCGGAGCGGGAGCTCGGGGATTGGAACGAACGATCGAACACCAACATGCCCGGGCCTGGTCCTCTCCGGCAAGCCAGTCCGGCGAGCCGGGGCTGGGCCAGGCGAACCCGGCCCGTGGCTGATGGCGCTGGATCGTCGCGGGTTCCGCTGGGTCATCTCTTCCTACACCGGCGGCCCCGTCAGTAGGTCCGGACCTCCGCCCCGGCACCCCCTCTTCGCCGTTCCCCATACCGCTCCACGGCTGCCGAGCCTACGAGCTGTACGGCGGCCGCTGCAATGAGAGCGGTCTCACCGTAACCGACGAGGAGGAAGGTTGTCATGGGAAGGGCCGAGGCCAGCCCCGTCAGCCACGGGTTCCCCCGGCGCTGATTGGCCAGGTGGACGCCGATGGGGACGCCTACCGTGTATCCAGCCAGCCCCCCAAGGAAAGGCGATTCCACGGACGGATGAACCTCCAGCCCAATGAGGATCCCAAGGCCCAGGCCGGCTGCGCCGCCCACTATCCCCCCGGTCCAGAGCCAGGCCACGTCCACTTCGTCCGGACGCGGGGTGTCCACCGATGAGGCGAGCCGCTCCCCTTGTCCCTTCACCGAAGTGGGGGCCAGGTATTCACCGAGAGCCGGATGGTCATTGAGAGCCAGGCGGTCCGGGTCCGAAATCCCACCCTGGACGAGCTGGGGTGCGTGCTGGCCCTGGAGGCCGCCTGGAATCAGAAGGATCAGCACCAGGATCGAGGCAGTGACGGTGGGCCACGTCCACCAGGCCGAGAACCGGAAGGGGTGGGCCGGGGCCCCGGCTGCGCTCCAGCCCCGAGCCCGGGCAGGGCGGTTGCCAGGATCGGGGCAGACCGCACGAGAGCCCGGAGAGCTGGGACGGGATATGGACGACAACTCCAGACGAGACATGGACCAAAACTCCAATGGATGGCCTTCGGGGTAGGGGGGGCCAAACTTGTGGGGAACCGGCCGTCGAAGGATCAGCCTGAAGGATCCGGCCGTCTGGTGCTCGAGGAGGACCTGTCGGGCGATGCGCTCTTGAGGAAGGAGCCCGCTGGGAACCAGCCTCCCAATCTGGGCTTCACGAAGCGCCTCCCAGTGGTTCCTGTACAATCTCCACGGCCTCCTGACGGGATGGCCGTACAAGACCGACTCGGCTGGCACGATTCGATGGAATCTACCCCCCCCCATTTTCCAGGCAAGGGTGTCCGCTGGCGGGCGCCCCCAGGCTGCCGGCTACCCTCGCCGCCCGAGCAATCCCGTCCGGGCTTCGAGAGATCCCGTCCGGGGGGCCGCGGGAGATCCCGTCCGGGGCCGCGGCAGAAACTCCGCCGAGGGCCGCGGGAGCAGGTCTGGATGGGACCGATCTTCGCTTGGGCCTTGACGGATTTTCGGGCCAGCGATGGGGGTCGTCCGGGACACCCCCCCCAGCCCTGCGGACGTCCGTGTTGCTGGGGCTGTGGCCCACCTGAAGGACTTCCTGGTCCTTCCAAGGGTGGGGAGGGCGGCCCCGTTCCTCTCAAGAGATCCTGAGGGTCCGCCGAACCCCCGGATTATATTTGTGAACAGGGAGTATCAAATCCGACAAGTGTCAGTCAGACTGTCGCTTACAAGAATCCGGGAGGACGGCCATGGGGTACGGGACGGGGAGCCAGACGATCAGTGGTACGGGGAGCCAGACGAGAAGCTCGATGGAAGGGCAGCCCCAGGACAGACCATGGCTGATCTGCCGGGAGCATCCCCAGGAGTATGACCGAACCGGCGGCTCGCCGGACCCGTCCCCCCATCTGGCTGACCTGCGGGAGCT
>PWWP01000082.1 GCA_003562075.1 Gemmatimonadota bacterium | reverse complement strand
GCGATCTCCGGGAGGCCATCCTTCTTCACCAGGGGGAAGACGGCCACCTTGATCGGGGCCACCGAAGGATGAAGGGCCAGGACGACCCGCTCATCGCCATCCACCTCCTCCTCCCTGTATGCATCCGCCAGAAGGACCAGGACGGTCCGGTCCACACCTACCGCCGTCTCGACCACGTAGGGAAGGAACCGTTTCCCTCCGCCGGAATCGATGTATTCCATCCGCTTCCCGGAGTACTCCTGGTGCCGGGCCAGGTCGAAGTCCGTCCGATTGTGGATCCCCTCCAGCTCCTTCCAGCCGAAGGGGAACCGGTACTCGATATCCACGGCCTTCTTGGCGTAATGGGCCAGCTCATCGGGTCCATGTTCATGGAGGCGGAGGTATTCCTCCCGGATTCCCAGCGAGCGATGCCACGCCATCCGCTCCTCCAGCCACCGATCGAACCATTCATCGTCGGTGCCTGGCTCCACGAAGAACTGCATCTCGGCCTGCTCGAACTCCCGGGTCCGGAAGATGAAGTTTCCGGGGGTGATTTCATTCCGGAAAGCCTTCCCGATCTGGGCGATCCCGAAGGGGATCTTCTGTCGGGAGGTGGTTTGGACATTCTGGAAGTTCACGTACGCCCCCTGGGCCGTCTCCGGGCGGAGATAGACCGTGTGGCCCGCATCCTCCACCGGCCCCATGAAGGTCCGAAACATCAGGTTGAAGAGACGGGGCTCTCCCAACTCACACTGGTCGTCCTCCCCTGCAGACCTGGACGGCTTTCGGCCGCAGGGCTGGTCCGCAAGGGTGTCCTGTCGGAATCGCTTCTTGCACGTCTTGCACTCCACCAGGGGATCGGTGAAGCCCTCCACATGGCCCGACGCCTCCCAGACCCGGGGATGCATGAGAATGGCCGAGTCCAATCCCTCCACGTCATCGCGCTGGTGGACCATGCGACTCCACCAACGCTCCTTCACATTCCGCTTCAGTTCGATCCCCAGAGGACCGTAGTCCCAGACCGAACCGGTTCCACCGTAGATTTCGGAGGACTGGAAGACGTAGCCGCGGCGCTTGGCCAGCGACACCAGTTTCTCCATCGTATCCTGTTCCGCCATATCGTGATCCGCCATCTCTTTGTGTCTGGATTTGGCCATCCGGCAAGGCTCGAATCATAGGAGGGCCGGTGGGGTGGAGCAACCGTGGCTGGGGCAGGGCATTATAATGTATTCATTATAATTGTTCTCTTCCATCTTTCCCCATCCCCTTGTCCCGCTTGCCCCGGCAGGGGAAAGAGAGTTAGATGAACCCCGGTAGCCATCCCGGTGTAGAAACCCAAGTCGATTTCAATCCGAATGCGGCCGGCATTGTCGCGCCGCCGCTCCCATACAAGTTGTCACCCATCCCCTCCGGGGAAGGAGTTCCATGTCGAACCTCACCTTCACCGATCGCGCTCAGGAGATGGTCCGGGCTTTTCTGGACCAGAGCGAAGGCGAGTTGCACGCCCTGCGAATCCAGGTCAACGGAGGGAGCCCCGTGGCACCCTCCTTCGAGCTGACCCTGGTCACTACCGAGGACCAGGATCCGGACGACCTGAGTGTGGACGGGGGAGGGTTCGACATATTCCTGGACCCCCGAAGCGCCGAACGCCTGGAAGGAGCCACAGTGGACTTCGTGGAACGGGTGAATGAAAGCGGGTTCGAGATCACGCCGGCGGCAGCCCCCAATGGAGTCTCGGCTCCGTCAGGCCCACTCGCCGATCGGGTTCAGGGCGTGCTGGACCAGCAGGTCAACCCTGCTATTGCCTCGCACGGTGGCCGGATCGATCTGGTGGACGTGGACGGCACGGAGATCTTCATGGAGATGTCGGGAGGTTGCCAGGGCTGCGCCATGTCCAGGATGACCCTCCGGCAGGGCGTGGAGAAGATGCTCCGTCAGGCCGTGCCCGAGATCACAGCCATCCATGACGTTACCGATCATTCAGCCGGCCAGAACCCTTATTTCTCCGCCTGAAGGTGAGGCGGCCGAAGAAGGATCTGGGCTGGGCCCCTGAATCCCGGTGGGCCGTCGGAGCATCCCCGTCCTTTCCTCGGGGAAGGACGGCCGGACGGTCATGTAGGTCGCTGCCGTCCTCCGGTTCCACCACGCCAGCTCCTTCTCTCAGTCGCCATCCAACTCCCTCCCGCCACCAGGCAGCGTTCTGGCTCTGGTCCCGGTTCCTCCTGTCCGCCCTCATTCTCCTGGTCGTTGGGGCGTGCGCTTCCCCCGCCACCCCCCAGGCGGAGGAGGCGCTCTCACCCGAATCACCCAGAGTCGGGCCACCCTCCGGGGCCCTGGTCGTGGCGGGTGGTGGCACGCTGGGGCACGAGATCTGGGAGAAATTCGTTGAGCTGGCAGGAGGAGAAGACGCCCGGATCGTAGTGATTCCCACGGCAGGAGCCCAGGACGAATTTGAGGAGGACTGGTCCGGCCTGGACCCCCTGAAGTCGGCAGGCGCAGGAGAGGTGACGATCCTCCACACCCGGAATCCGGATGTGGCCGACGATCCCGCTTTCGTCGCTCCCCTCCAGGACGCCACGGGGGTCTGGTTCCCGGGTGGTCGGCAGTGGCGACTGGTGGACGCCTACCTGAACACCCGTGTTCATGAGGAGCTCTTCAACCTGTTGGATCGAGGTGGCGTGGTCGGGGGAACCTCGGCTGGAGCCTCCATCCAGGCCTCGTACCTGGTCCGAGGTGACCCGGAGACGAATCAGGTCCTCATCTCGCCTGACTACGAGGAGGGATTCGGGTTCCTGAGCAAGGCCGCCGTGGACCAGCATCTCCTGGCTCGGGGACGCGAAGAGGATCTCTGGGAACTCCTGGATCAGGAGCCGTCCCTGCTGGGAATCGGCATCGACGAGGGAACGGCCCTGGTCATCCAGGGAGACCGGGCCGAGGTCATCGGGGTGAGCCAAGCCCTTTTCTACGATCCGGAGCACCCCGTCAAACGAGCTCGGAGCCTGAATCGAGGGGGGATCTTCGACCTGGGAACCCGAGCACCCTTTCCTATGGCCCTGCAGGACGAGGATCGGGACCTCGATAGTGAATCGCCTCGACCCTGATTCCCTTCCCTTGCCGGGAAAGCGGGCGCTCGCGGTTCGCCTTCGTCCACCGGGGGAGCGAGCGGTTCGAGACGGCCATCCCTGGGTCTTCGATGGGAGCGTTCGCTCCGTCGACTCAGGCTCCGACCGACGGAAGGCAGGGGATGTGGGGGTCGTCTTCGACCGGAAGGGACGTTTCCTGGCCGTAGGCCTTTTCGATCCGGACAGCCCCATTCGCCTCCGGATTCTCAACCAGGGAACGCCGGTCCCGGTGGGGCCTGCGTTCTTCCGCGAACGGGTGCAGGCAGCCCTGGATGGCAGGCGTACCCTCCTGGACGACCCGCAGACCACCGGGTTCCGGCTCCTGAATGGTGAGGGCGACAGGCTCCCTGGTCTCGTGGTGGACCGATATGGCCCGACCCTGGTCATGAAGCTCTACTCGCCGGTATGGCTGCCCAGACTTCGGGAGGTGGTGCCTCCCCTGGTGGAGCTCCTGGAGCCGGACGCGATCATCGGGCTCAGCTCCCGGAAACTGGCAAACCACCCCATGTGCCCTCCGGTCCTGAGGGGCGGTGCCCTTCTCCACGGATCGGACCCGGGGGCTGCCCTCCCCTTCCTGGAGTCGGGCCTCCACTTCCAGGCCCATCCGGTGGAAGGGCACAAGACGGGCTTCTACCTGGACCAGCGGGCAAACCGCCGCCAGGTAGAGGACGACGTGCGTTCCCTGGCCCAGGCCCATCGTTCCGTCCGGGTCTTGAACGTCTTCAGCTACAGCGGTGGATTCTCACTCTACGCCGCTCGGGGTGGCGCGGCTCAGGTCACCAGTGTGGACCGGAGTGAGCCAGCACTGGAGCAGGCTCGCCGGCACTTCGAGCTGAACGCCCAGGTCGCCCAGGCCACGACTCATGAGACCTTGGCAGGAGACGCCTTCCAGGTCATGGAGGAGTTGGGCCGGCAGGGGGAACGATTCCACCTGGTGGTGGTGGACCCGCCTTCCTTCGCCAAGGAGGCCAGCCAGGTCCCGGGAGCGCTGGCGGCATACGGAAAGCTGACCCGTCTGGCGCTGCCCCTGATACAGAGCGGCGGCATCCTGGTTCAGGCCTCCTGTTCATCCCGGGTGGAGGCGGCCCCGTTCTTCGATGCCATTCACCAGGTCGCCGGCCCGCGGATCCGGGAGATCCGGCGAACAGGCCAACCTCTGTACCACCCGGCCGGATTTCCGGAAGGACACTATCTGAAGTGTCTCTTCGCCCGGGTGGATTGAGGCAAGCAGGCTGATGGGAAAGGGGGGACAGTCGCAACGCGGCTCTGCTGGAAGTCCCCGTTCCGATCAGACTTCTAGAACATCCCTCCGAAGATCTGGATGCCGGCCGCCGCACTGAGCTGGTCCGTCCCGCCCACACTGCCTCTGAGCTCGAAGAAGGGTGCCATGACCCGCCGGTCGAAGCGGACGCCCCCGATCACGTTCAGTCCAACCCTCGTATCGGAGCTGCCCACGTCAGGCGACCACCGACCGACATGGATCCCACTCCCCACATAGGTCCGGGCGGCTCCGTCCCCGAGGGGGATGAGAGGAAGCAGGAGGTCGGCGTTGCCCTCGGTGTAATCGGCGCCGCTGGGAAAGTAGTGATGGCCTGACACCGCCAGCTCCAACCGGGAAATGGCCTGGGTGCCCCGCTGGTCCTCACTGGTCAGCACCTCGCCCAGGGGAAGATTCCCACGAACCCCGATCCCGGCGGAGGTGTCGCTTCCGTATTCCACGAACGTGGCACACCCTGGGAGAGCAGCCAGGAAGAAGAGAGCGGTGAGAGCGAGGGGAAGGGATGTGGAACGGGGTCGCATGAAAGTCTCCTGGCACCTGTTGGAAGGGGTGGGGGTCCGAAAACCCCAAGCGCCGACTCCGGCAGATTCTCTGGAAGAAGAACCCCTTTTTCCACCCCTTGGGTCCCTCACCGTGTTCGGCCTTCTGCCAGAGGGTGCTCCACGGCATGCACCACGAAGACACGGGCAGTCTCCTCAGAATCCAGCCTGAACCTCTCCGGAGCCGGAAGACTCACTTTCGGCTTCCTGACGGAAGAGCCCTTCGAAGGTTGGTCCCAGCTCCCGCAGGATCTGGGCCGGCAGGGCCGCGGTGAAGTGATAGTTGTCAGCCTCCTCGCCCGGGACATAGGCGGTGATCACCCCGTAGTACCGGTCCCCGATGTAGAAGACGATGCTGGAGGTCCGGTTCACGCTCCGGGACTCCACCAACCGGCCCCCCGGCGCAAACACCCGGTAGCGGTTGTCGCCAGTCCCGGTCTTCGCCCCGATGGGAACCGGGACGCCGTTCGGGTCCCGGACAGCTTCCCGAGTCCTTCTGCCCGTTCCCAGCTCCACCACCTCCTGCAGCGCGTCTTGCAGGACCCGGGCCACCTGGGACACCATAACCTGTTCACCAGCCACCCCGGCTCGCTCCATCCGGGTGTCATAGGGTGTCTCCTGGGCAAAGTGGAGCTCCTCCACCCGATGGGTGGGATAACGGACACCGTCGTTGAGGATGATCCCCACCAGGTCACTGAGGGACGCCGGACGGTCTCCGGAGCTCCCGATGGAGGT
>PWWP01000077.1 GCA_003562075.1 Gemmatimonadota bacterium | reverse complement strand
TGCAGCCCGAAGAAGGCGCGTCGGTGCCGAGGCACCTGGTGGTACGTGGGGAGGTCTACATATCCCGGGAAGAATTTTGGGCCCTGAATCGGAGGCTGGAGGAAGAGGGGGCGAAGAGTTTCGCGAATCCAAGAAATGCCGCGGCAGGGAGTCTGCGTCAGCTCGACTCCAGGGTCACGGCCCGGCGCCCCCTCCGGATCTTCTTTTGGGAGATCGCACCCTCTTCCAGCTTCCGGCCTGGATCCCAATGGCAATCCCTGGAGGCCATGAAGGCTTTGGGGCTGAAGACGAATCCCAAGGTGTATCGGCTCAGAAGCCCCGACGAGGCAGTGAAGTGGTTCCGGGAGATGCAGAAGCGCCGTGAAGGGTTGCCCTTTGAGATCGATGGATGCGTCTTCAAGGTGGACCATTTTGAGCATCATGAGGCCCTGGGAACTCGAGCCTCCAATCCCCGATGGGCAGTGGCCTGGAAATTCGAGCCGCAACGAAAGAGTACACGCGTCCTGGACATGGAGACCCGGGTGGGGCGGACGGGGACCCTCACACCGGTGGCCATCCTCGAGCCGGTCAATATCGGTGGCGTGGAGATCAGTCGCGCCACCCTCCACAATCAGGACCAGCTCGAGAAGAAGGACATTCGGGTCGGGGACAAGGTTATCGTGGAGAGGGCTGGAGATGTGATTCCCCAGGTGGTGCAGGCGAAGAAGAAAGCCAGGGACGGCACAGAGAAGAGATACGTTCCCCCGAAAAGGTGTCCTGAATGTGGCGAACCGGTGAATCGACCAGAGGGAGATCCTGCGTTTCGCTGCACGAACGCAGCCTGTCCGGCACAGATCAAAGAACGGATCCAGCACTTCGGATCCTCCCGGGCCTTGGACGTGGATGGCCTGGGCGAAAAGGTCGTGAGCGAGCTCGTGGATCGGGGGTTGGTGACAGACTTCGCGGACCTGTTCGATCTCAAGGTGGAGGACCTGGGGACGCTGGAGCGAATGGGAAAGAAGAGGGCTCGAAACCTGGTGGAGGCCATTGACGAGAGCAGGAGAAAGGCCACACTGGGGCAAGTCATCTACGGCCTGGGCATCCCCCATGTTGGCCCCTCGACCGCCGCGGACCTGGCGGTGGAGTTCCGCTCACTGGAACAGTTGGCCAACGCCGGCAAGGAGAGCTTGAAGGCCCTGGAGGGGGTGGGCGAGACCGTGGCCTCCGCCATCCATCAATGGCTGGAAGCGAAGAGGAATCGACAGCTCCTTCATCGGCTTCGGAAGAAAGGCATCGATCCGCGAGAGGAAGAGAAGAGGGAGGATGCCTTGGATGGGAAGACCTTTGTGCTCACCGGGGCCCTGAGCACCCTCACCCGGGAAGAGGCACAGGACGCCATCCGCCGCAAGGGGGGACGTCCCACGTCCAGCGTTTCTTCCAATACCGATTATCTGGTGGTGGGATCCGATCCCGGTGAGACCAAGCTCGGTGATGCCAGGAAGCATGATGTGGAGACCATCGACGAAGAGGCCTTCCAGAAACTCATGAGGGGCTCATGAGCCGGTGGAACAGAGATGGTCGTTGATACAGACCGTTTGGGAACGTTCATTCTTTCGGAAGACTTCATCGCTCCCTATCGAAACCGTCCTGTGGCATGGGGATTCGGAGCCCTGAGTTGGATCACGTACCAGCGGACCTACAGCCGCGACGGAGAGGACTGGTGGGAGACCTGCAGAAGAGTCATCGAGGGGATGCTCACCGTGGAACGGGCATATTGCCTGGAGAGACGCCAGGCCTGGGATGCAGGGGAGGCACGAGAGTTTGCCGAAGATGCCTATGAGCGACTGTTCTCGTTCAAATGGACCCCGCCCGGCCGTGGTCTCTGGATCATGGGAACTCGATTCCTTTATGAACGAGGGGGAGCAGCCCTCAACAATTGCGGATTCATCTCCACACGAGATCTCTCACACAGCTATGCGGATCCTTTTGTGTGGATGCTGGAGATGGCCATGCTGGGAGTGGGTGTCGGATTCGATACCAGGGGAGTTGATTCCGTCAGACTTGGCCGTCCCGACATTAGCGGGGAGCCGCACGTCGTCCATGACAGTCGCGAAGGGTGGGCGGCAGCCCTTCGCAGATTGCTGGCCGCTTTCGCTGGCCGGGACTCTCTTCCTTCACGATGGGATTTGTCGCAGATCCGGCAGGCCGGGGTCCCCTTGTCCAGTTTTGGCGGGTCCGCCAGCGGACCCAAGCCTCTTCAAGAGCTCCTGGGGGCACTCGGGGAACTTTACCAGGGCTATGTGGGGCGAAAGGTGGATACACGCCTCATCGTCGATACCATGAATCTCGTGGGTCGATGTGTCGTGGCGGGAGGAATCCGGCGTTCCGCCCAGATCGCTTTCGGACGAGTTGATGATGCGCAATTCCTCGATCTGAAGCGCGACCAAGAGCAGGTTGAATCTCACCGCTGGGTTTCCAACAACTCCGTGTTCGCGGAGGTGGGAATGAATT
Source organism: Gemmatimonadota bacterium (assembly GCA_003562075.1). Lineage (GTDB taxonomy): Bacteria > Gemmatimonadota > Gemmatimonadetes > Longimicrobiales > Gaopeijiaceae > PWLA01. The sequence goes on along the minus strand of PWWP01000077.1, from coordinate 3,228 downwards.
ACGGTGATGTGGCGGCGCGAACGGTCCAGAACGGTGAACCGGGATATCTTTGGCTGGAGAACGCCCGTACCAGGGGCCGGTTCAACGACCCCCCTGATCATTCGGATGAACGGGCAATGGGAAGCAATCCCTGTGCGGAGCAGACTCTCTGGGATCGAGAGCTCTGCACACTCGTGGAGACCTACCCGGCTCATCATGAGAACCTGAAGGACTATCTCCACACGCTCTTCGCAGCCTATCGTTACGCGAAGTCCGTCACGCTGGTCCCCGTGGCCGATCCTTCCGCGAGGTCCGTCATGATCCGGAACCGCCGAATCGGTTGTTCCATGACAGGCATCGTCCAAGCCATCAGCAGACTCGGATACCGCCGTTTCTTCCGATGGTGCGAGAGAGCCTACGAGGAAATTCGGGTGTGGGATCGAGCTCACTCCGACGGGCTGCGAGTCCCTCGCTCCATCAAGCTCACCTCTGTAAAACCCTCCGGAACGGTGAGCATTCTGGCTGGCGCCACACCGGGCGTCCATTGGGAGTATGCTCCCTATTACCTTCGGCGCCTCCGGATTTCGAAAAAGGACCCTCTTGTCGAGATGTGCCGGGAAGCCGGCTATCCTGTGGAGCCGGATGAATACGCCGACGACACGGAGGTTGTGTCTTTTCCTATTCACGTGAGAGCCATGGGCCGGGGAAGATCCCAGGTCAGCCTTTGGGAGAAGGTGGATCTTGCGGCACAGATGCAGCGGTTCTGGTCCGACAATCAAGTTTCCTGCACTGCGGACTTCGATCCCGAGAAAGAGAAGGAGCAAGTGACACGAATCCTCCAGGCCTACGAAGATCGCTTGAAGGCTCTGACGCTTCTTCCGTCGTCCGGACATGGGTACTCCCAACCTCCCTACGAGGAGATAACGGCCGCGAGATACGAGGAACTCATGGGGGGTGTGACCTCTCTGGCGGGACCCATCGAGCACCAGCACGAGCTGGAGGCCAGATTCTGCGAAGGAGGCGTTTGCGACATACTCTGAGCAAAGCATGGACCCAGCAGCCGCAGAGTGTGTGGCTCAGTCGGTCACCTCGCCTTGCCTTTCCGTCCCATTCCTCCCCGTCTCTTCTTCAGAGCGGATTACCCGCACCTCGTGTCTGCCCAGAATCATGAGGTCGTCCATTAGGGTGGTGAAGCGCTGGGCCGGATCCCCGGGGTTCTCTCAGCTACCGCCCGAAGGCGACCCCCGGAGCACAGAAGGACCCATCGGAGAGAGTCCATGAATGACGAAAGCGGTAAACCTGTACTTGATCCGGAAGTCGAAGTCTTGACGCTCTTTCTGGGCGGCGATCTCATGACTGGTCGAGGGATTGACCAGATCCTGCCTCATCCTTCCCATCCCGGGCTGCATGAGCCGGCGGTAAAGGATGCAAGAGAATACGTGGAGTTGGTCGAGAGACGTTCCGGGCCGATTCCTCGGCCCACAACATTTGATTACGTGTGGGGCGATGCATTGATGCAGCTTGATCGCCTTTCCCCAGATCTTCGTATCGTGAATCTGGAGACGGCGGTGACCACTAATCCCCATCCCTGGAAAGGAAAGCTGGTCCATTATCGAATGCACCCTCGAAACATGCCTTGCCTCAGGGCCGCCAAGCTCCATTGTTGTGTCCTGGCCAACAACCATGCGATGGATTGGGGATATGCAGGACTGGAGGAGACGCTCCGCACATTGGCTGAATCCGGGATCCAAACTGCCGTGGCGGGCCGCGACCTGGCCGAAGCGCAACGTCCGGCTACCTTCAACCTTCCCGGCGGGAGACGAGTGCTCGTCTTTGCCGCCGGGTCGGTATCAAGTGGCATCCCACCCGCCTGGGCAGCCACGGAGCATCGGCCCGGTATCCACCTCTTCGACGAGTCGTCGCCCATGTCTGCACTCCAACTGAAAGGAGTCATGAGCTCTTTTGTCCGATCCCGAGACTTGGTAATCCTGTCCCTTCATTGGGGCCCGAACTGGAGCTATGACATCCCTGCCGAGCAGCAGGATCTTGCCAGGGAGCTCATCGAGAGCGGGGAGGTTCACATCGTTCACGGGCATTCATCCCATCATATCAAAGGGCTCGAGATCTACAAGGGAATACCGATCCTCTACGGCTGCGGGGACTTCATCACGGATTACGAGGGAATTGGGGGGCATGAGCGCTATCGCGGCGACCTCGGATCTATGTACTTCGCGAGATTTCGGACGGAAGACGGCAGATTCCAGGAACTCGAAGTACAGCCGATTCAGATGAGGCGTCTGCAACTCAGGCGGGCATCCGCTCGCGACGCCTTGTGGCTGCGCGAGGTTCCCTTCGGGAAGATCGAACGCTTCGGTGCCAGGGCACAACTGACCGGTGACGGATCCATCCGGATCCGGCCCGCCTGATGGAAGTATGCCGGATTCCTGGGGCTTTCGTTGATCCCGACGCTGAGGGCAAGGAGAGGCACATGGGGAGGAGCGTCCCGAACGATCTGGAATCAATGGACGACAGGATCATATCCTGTCGTCGCTGTCCTCGCCTTGTTTACTGGCGGGAAAGGGTGGCAAGCGAGAAGCGGTCCTTGTTTGAAGATCAGGAGTACTGGGGCCGGCCGGTACCCGGATTCGGGGATATGGATGCTCGCCTCTTGGTTGTGGGTCTGGCGCCGGCAGCCCATGGGGCCAACCGCACAGGCCGCATCTTCACCGGCGATCGTTCCGGTGATTGGCTCTACCGGGCCCTGCACAAGGCCGGGTTCGCCAATCAACCTCGGTCCACTCACGCAGGTGATGGGCTTCGTCTGGAGGATTGTTACGTGACCGCCGTGGTACGGTGCGCTCCTCCGGGGAACAAGCCCGAGGCTGTGGAATCGGGCCCGGCGAATGCTATCATGAGCCTCGAGGGGCCCATATCTCCCCTTGCTTCTCTGCCCCGGGAGGCCCCTTCCTTCAGGTAGGGGAGGAGGGGGAATTCAGGCATGAGGCCTCCTTTGGAGCTCAGCTCCTGGACCGATACACTCCATCCCGTACCGCGAAACCCCGCAGGAATCGCGGCAGCGTTTCGAAGGCCGCCACCTCGGTCCAGTGTGCACCGGCGTCCTCGCTCCTGTGGATTCCCCTCTCGTCGGCGGCCCATAGCGATCCTTCTTCGGACTCCGCCCTCAGGAGGGCAGCGATCGTGTCCGGTGGGTCCGGCCATCCGTGGGAGACCCGCTCCCAGCTCCCGCCT
>PWWP01000079.1 GCA_003562075.1 Gemmatimonadota bacterium | reverse complement strand
GGACACCCTGGACCACGCCCCCGATGAACGAGGGAACATCCGATGAATGAGCGTACAGTCGACCTGATCTATTTTGACGGATGCCCCAACGCAGGGGCGGCCCGGCAGACGTTGAGTGCCCTTCTGCCGGATGGATCCTGGCGGGAATGGGTCCTCTCGTCAGCGGCCACCCCGGAACGATTCCGGCGCTACGGATCTCCAACGGTACTCGTGGACGGTCGAGACGTGACGGGTGAAGGAGAAGGCGCAGGTGCCATGGCGTGCCGGGCGGACGGTGCGCCCTCTCGTGAGATCATCCAGGCGGCGCTCCGGACCCATCCCGGTACTCGTTCAACGGCCTTCTAGAAGTCTGATCCCTGCGGCGCATCTCCAGGCTGCCAAAGCGTCTCGTACAGTCCCTCTACCCTTTGGCGGGTCGCTCTCTCGCCTGTGCTCGGGAGAGAACCGCCCCGTATACCGCTCCCATGGCGATCCACGTAACCAGAATCAAGACCGCACTCGCGGCTCCTGTGGCGATGCCACGCTCACCCCTGAGGACAAAGTCGACGCTGACAAGAATGATCTGCGATGCCGCGATGATCAGTGCTGCCTGGACCGGGCGACCGACCTGCCGACTCGCCCAATCGAGCAGGAGTACAGAAAGGGCGATGTAGACGAGGAACCCGACTGCTGCGGGCACAGGAGGAGCCGAGACCGAATCAGACGAAGCGATCGGTTCGAAAAAGTAGAACACTCCCACGAAGGTCACGATCACGGCAACGACCGCCGTCGCCGCAAGAGCTCCCATACGTCTTCCCATGATCGCCTCCTGAATCAGCGCCGAACCCAGGACGGCTCGACCCACCCGCCAGTGCTCCACATCCACGGACACCCGAGCCCATCCATTGATGACTTTCGCATAACCTACATCCGTTTGGCGAACTTAGCGGCCATGGTGCCGTGCGATCTCCTCGTCGCTCAGACGAAGGAAACGAGCTGCATTGTTGTAGAGAATGTCCCGCTTTTGTGCATCGCTCAGGAACGGAGCCTCCTCAACCACGGCCACCGCTCGCTCGATCACCCCCGGCCACACGATCTGATCCGTTCCGAACATGACCCGATTGCCATAGCCGGCCTCGACGATCCGGCGTAGATAACGGTAGAAATCGGCTCGGGGCTGGTGGAACACGATCACGCCAACGTCCACGTAGACCTGCGGGGGTGCGTACAGCACCGCCAGGAGATCGTCGAGCATCGGGTACCCCGCATGCGCCAGGTAGACGCGGAGTCGGGGATGGCGTACCAGCACCTCCTCCATGGTCAACGGGCTGTGGAGCCGGGCCCGATAACCTTCAGCTCCGAGGTAGATGGCTCCCGGGGGACCGGGGCCGACGTGGATGCCGACGGGAATGTCCAGCTCTTCGGCGAGAGCCCAGTACGGCTCCATCCGCTCATCGTCCGGGGTGATCCCCACGTACTGGTTGACCACCTCCCCCAGCACCTGGAGTTGGCCTACGGCGTGCAGGCTGCGGAGCGAATCCGGAGAGAAGTCCCCGCTCCCATCGCTGAACTCCAGAACCAGGCCTGGGATGAATCGGCCCGGAGCCGCTGCCATCCATGCGGCCACGCGTTCTGGCTCAGGTCCGCTCAGTACGCCCACGATGTTGAGGCGGTCCATCACCTCGATCATCTGGTCGATCATCGCCTCGTCCGTCTCGGGCGACCAGACGGGGTCGGGGCAAGGAGGATCTATGGTGAGTCCGACGAACAGGTCGCCGTAGGGCTGGCTCGGGTCCCACGCCGGGCGCTCCATGGGAGTGCACATGGCCACTGGCGGGGGGCCGTGATGGTCTGCCGGCACCGCATGGAGATGTACGTCGAGAATGGGTGGACGATCCTGCGCCCGCGCCGGAGCCACGAGCAGGACAATCAGCAGGGTCAGGGCTAGCGCTCTCATCGGATCCCCTCAGGAATTGTCGGCACTGTTACCACTCAAAGATGCATGTCGGTCTTCAGACTGTCACGATCCATTCTGATCGGACCCACTTGAAGACAGTGGGCCGTTCGATCTTGAGCGTGAAGGACACGAGATAGACGAACGCCGATGCCAGCGATTGTCGACCAGAACCACAAGCGGGTCCCATCCCTGGACCGTCAGAATGGCGCCGGTTCCGGCTTACATTGACGCCTGAAGGGAACCGCGAAAGGAGCCGGTGTCGCCTGGCGTATCCGAGATGGCCGGCCTCGGAGACCTTGGCGCGGAGGCGGTTCATCTCGGCCTCCAGGGGGGGGTGTGCCCGGGGCACGACAGGAGAACGCCTCGACACGTCATGGGGTCCGGGTCGAGGCGGAGGTCCGAAAGCGATGCGATAGCATCGGTGAGGAACTCCAACGAAGATTCCGGGCCACAACCCCCCGTCGCCCTTCGGGTTGGGGCGGCAGGGGGCCCTCTCGCTCGTTGGCTCCCTGGCGCTCTCAACGGTGGCGCCCTGTCCTTCTTCAACGGCCTTCTAGCCGGGGTGAGCGTCATCCCGGGTGGACCACGCTTCCCACGATCCGTCGAACAGCGCGACGTTGCTGTTGCCGAGGAGGTGCAAGACGAACGCGGCGGCCGCCCCACCGACGCCCAGGCTGCACGCCGCGACGCTGGGCGAGCGGGGGTCGATTCCGGCAGCTTCCACCACCTGACGCAACTCCACCTCCGGGAGGATTCGCCCGTCGTCTCGAATGACGGCCCCCGACGACAGATTGAGGGCGCCTTCGAATCGGCCGGGTCGTCCAGTGGCCGGCGAATCGAGCTGGGCGAAGAAGTCAGCTTCCCCGGAGTAGAGTTTCGGTGGCCGGGCATCGATGACCTGGACTCCTGACGCCAACGCTCGCTCGAAACCCGCCACGTCGCAGAAAAGAGCGTCACGTCGGGTGGCCGTGAACTTGCCTGGTCCGACGTCCGGGATGTCGGTGGAGATCGGTCGCCCCTCGGCGCGCCACTCAGCCATCCCGCCATCCAACACGGAGATCCGATCGTGCCCGAAGAGGCGAAACAGCCAGAACGCGCGGGCGGCGCCGGAGAAGCGTCCATGCGAGCAACAGACCAGATGTTCGCCCGTAAGCCCGAGTTCGCGTGCGTAGGCCTCGAAGGCAGCGGCGGTGCAGACCGTATCGTGGAGCGGGCTCGAGTCGTCTGCCACGCGACGGAAATCGAAGTAGCGAGCCCCCGGGATATGGCCCTTGCGATACCGGGCGAGGGGGCTGTTGGGGCCCTCGTGGTCAAGTGCCCAGGTCGTATCCAGCACGACGACCGGAGCCTCGGTCTCGAGCGCGGCCGCAAGCTCCGTCGTGGTGACGAGTGGCCCGAAAGAAAGTGACATCTCCCGCTACCCTATCACGTGTGTCAACACGCGCGTCTGCGTAAACTGCCGGTGCCCTTCCTTCGACTTGTGGAACCCGAATCCACTCTCCCGCGCCCCGACCCACGGCGTACCCACGGCGCCACCCGGAGGACGGTTCACGCCGATCATCCCCGCCTTCAGACGCCTGGCCACAGTACCCGCCTTTTCCTCGTCTCGTCCAAAGACCACCGCTCCCAGCCCGAACCGGGTGGCGTTGGCCCGCTCCACCGCCTCGTCCTCGGACGACACTCGGCTCACGCAGGCCACCGGGCCGAAGGTCTCCGTGGTGGCGATGTCCATGTCGTCGGTCACGTCGGCGAGGACCGTGGGCGTGACGAAGTTGTCCCGATGCCCCTCGCCCCCGGCCACCACCCGCGCGCCCTCCCCCACGGCCGCTCGGAGTTGCGCCAGGACGTGATCCCGCTGGCGGGCGTTGACCATGGGACCCACGTCGGGGTCCTCCTCGCCGCTGCCCACCTTCATGGCCGACGCCCTCCGGCGCAGGGCCTCCTCGAACTCGTCGGCGATGTCGTCCAGGACAAAGATGCGCTCCGTGGCCACGCACACCTGGCCGGCGTTCCGGAAGGAATTCCACGCGGCGAACTTCGCAGCGGCCTCCACATCGGCGTCGGAGAGGACGACCAGGGGGTCCTTGCCTCCCAGCTCGAGGACGACACGCTTGAGATCGTCGCTGGCCTCCCGAAGGATCTGCTTGCCCACCTCCCTCGATCCGGTGAACGCGATCATGTCGACGTCGGAACGGACCAGGCCCTTCCCCTGGGCATCGGCGCCGTGAACCACCAGGAGCACGTCGTCGGGGAGCACCTCGTTCAGGGCATCAGCGTAGGCCTGGCCCGAGAGGGGAGTCTCCTCCGAGGGCTTGAAGATCACCGTGTTCCCGGCCATGAGGGCGGGCAAGACCATCCACGAGGGCATGGCCATGGGGAAGTTCCACGGTGTGATGGCGGCGCACACGCCCAGGGGATCCCGGTAGACGGTGGAGCGAAGCCGACCGTCCTCCACCACCTCCGGCTCCAGAGCCTCGACCATCTCCTCCAGTTCCTGGCCCATGCGACTCAGGGACTTGGCCTCACCGGTGGCTTCCTTGAGGGGCTTTCCCATCTCGGCGCTCATCAAGCGGCCGTGCTCCTCGGCCCGCTCAGCGAAGATGTCGGCGGCCTGCATGAGGACGTTGGCGCGCCCCCGAGCTCCCAGGGCCTCCCATTCGGGCTGTGCGGATCGGGCCCGGGCCACCACGTCCGGAATCTGGTCGACCGGGGTGAGGGGCACTTCGCCGACCAGGGCACCGGTGGCGGGATTGTGAGATTTCAGGGTGTCCATGGGTCTGCCGCCTGAACTGTGGGGAGTCGCGGCGGCAAAGTTCGGCGAACGGCGCGCCGTGAGGGTGATCAGGGCGAATGTATCCTTCGCTTCTGACGTCAGGCAAGCCGGATATTCTTACATCGATGCTGAGGGACGAGAGATTGCGCCAGGTCTGTCCGTCTCACTCGAGGAGCGACATTGGGAAAACCGATGAGATGAAACCGAACCGGGGGGACTACAACGCCTCGCGTACCGGATAACGCAGGTGGGTAACGCCGACGCCGCGAGTCACGGTCGGGTTGCCAAGAACCACTGGCGTGCCGGCGAGGCGGTCAAAAAGTCGGACTCCGGAGCCAAGAAGAACCGCCGCGATGTCGACGTGGATTTCATCGAGGAGGCCAGCGTTCAGGCACTGCTGGATGGTGTCAGCGCCGTGGACTCCAACGGACTTCCCGGCAGCGGCGGCTTTGGCTTGATTCACGGCGCTTTCGACGCCATCGGTCACGAACTGGACAGTGGAGTTGGGTCTCGGCCATCCGGCGGGGATGTCGTGGGTAAGTACGAACGCTGGCCCCCAAGCGTGATTTCCTCCCCAGCCTTGGGCGACGTCGAAAGTGCGTCGACCGGTGAGTACAGCCCCAAGCTCGGACCAGAGACTGCGAAGGTGCTCGGCGCTCGGCCCGGACACCTTGAACGTCATGGAGTCGGACCCTCCGGTGTGGAATTCGACGTCCCCAGAGGTGAAGTACCAGTCGAACACTTCGGACACGCCATCATTGAGGTCCGCGACGTAGCCGTCGAGCGACATGGACATGATTGCGACAACCTTCGACATGTGACGTCCCTTTCAAGAAGTGGAGGCTGCGTTCAGGGGATCGCGGGCAGTCCCCTGGATCGTCCGCCCGACTGCGTTGATACCACGACGTGTCGTCCTCCGCAAGCAGCGCAATACCAGCTCCAAATACCCGTCGGCAAAACGGATGGAGCGATGGCGCATGATGTATCAGGCTTTGCCGAACTTCCCGGAGTGGCGCGGCTTGAGCAACCGCACGGGGCGTGACGGTCGGAAAG
>PWWP01000287.1 GCA_003562075.1 Gemmatimonadota bacterium | reverse complement strand
TGCAGATGGAGGTGGAGCTGATCAGCCCCATCGCCATGGAGAAGGAGCTTCGGTTCGCCATCCGTGAGGGTGGTCGCACCGTGGGCGCCGGCGTCGTCACCGAGATCATCGAGTAACGAGCCTTCGGGACGGGGCTGCCGGAGGGACCACCTTCTCTCCAGGAACGGCGCTTCGCTACTGGCGCAAGACGCCGGAGCGTCCCTGGACAGCAGGTGATCCCTCCGGGGGGCACGACCGAGGATCGCCGACGTCTCCATGAGAACGGAGACGACGGCGGCGAAGGAAACGCAGGACGTGGGATTCGCGATCGCTTTTTGAGATGACGTGGGGCGGCTACGGCCCCGTGACCGAGAGGACGAGATGGCCGGAAGGATTCGCATTCGACTGAAGGCGTTTGACCACTGGGTGGTGGATCAGACGGCGTCCGACATCTGCCGCACCGCCGAAAAGACCGGTGCCACGGTGAAGGGCCCTATTCCCCTCCCAACCCGGCGCGAGCGCTGGACGGTGCTCCGCTCGCCCCACGTGAACAAGAAGAGTCGGGAGCAGTTTGAACTCCGGACTCACAAGCGGCTCATCGATATTGTGGACAGTCGACCGGCAACGGTGGACGCGCTCACCAAGCTCGATCTGCCCGCCGGAGTAGACGTAGAGATCAAGGTCGACTGAACCGCCCCCTCCGGAGGCGCTCTCTGTGAGCGCTGCACCGGTGGAACACACTGAGGGATTGGGACGATGCCAGGCATCATTGGAAAGAAAATCGGAATGACCCGGGTGTTCGACGACGAGGGTACGGTTGTGCCCGTGACTGTGGTCGAGGCCGGGCCGTGCCCGGTGGTTCAGGTCAAGACCGAGGACCGGGACGGCTATCGGGCGGTCCAGCTGGGCTTTGGCCAGAAGAAGGCGAACCGGACGCTCCGGCCTGAGGCCGGACACGCCGCCAAGGCAGGGCTGGAGGTGGCGCCCGCTGTCCTCCGGGAGTTTCACCTGGGTGACGCCGACGAGCTGGAAGAAGGTGCTCAGGTGACGGTGGAGATCTTCTCCGTCGGTGATCGGGTAAAGGTGGCCGGGACCTCCAAGGGGCGGGGCTTCCAGGGCGTGGTGAAGCGCCATGGGTTTGCCGGTCGACCCGGTTCCCATGGCCACCCCATGTCCCGGACCCCTGGTTCCATGGGGCCCGGAACGGACCCCTCTCGGGTCATCAAGGGCAAGAAGCTCCCTGGACAGATGGGGAGCACCCGGACCACGGTCCGGAATCTGGAGATCATGAAGGTGGATCCGGAGCGGAACCTCCTTTTCGTGAAGGGCGGACTGCCCGGCACGCGACACAGCTACGTCTTCATTTCGAAGTGATGGCCATGGTCAAGGCGCGCTACTATACAGCCGACGGCGGCGAGCAGGGCAACCGGGAGCTTCCCGGCGACCTCTTCGACGGTGTCGTGAACGAGTCGGTCCTTCACCAGGTGGTGAAGGCCCATCTGGCCAACCAGCGCCAGGGAACGGCGGCTGCCAAGAACCGTTCGGCGGTTCGAGGCGGAAGCCGGAAGCCCTGGCGACAGAAGGGGACGGGTCGGGCCCGGCAGGGCACCATCCGGGCTCCCCAGTGGGTGGGTGGTGGACGGGTGTTTCCGCCCCAGCCCCACAGCTGGCGGCAGAAGGTTCCCCGAAAGGTGCGGGCGTTGGCTCGCCGGTCCGCCTTCAACGCCAGGGCCCAGGACGACCGGGTGGTCCTGATGGACCTGCCCGAGTTCGAGACCCCCAAGACTCGGCGACTCATGGAGTTGCTGGAGAGTGTTGGTGCCGAGGGCCGGGTGCTTGTCCTCACCGATGGGGTTCGGGAGAACATGGTTCTCTCCGCCCGGAATGTGCAGGAGGTCAAGGTCCTCACGTTCGGTCAGGAGTCGGCCTATGACCTTCTCCTCGCCGGAACTGTTATCATTGAAGGCTCGGCTCTGAACGCTGGGGAGGCTGCGACGGCTGCCCCGGTCAAGAAGGCCGAGCCCGTTCCCGCCGAGGAAGAGGCTGCGGCAGCCGAAGAGGCGCCTGCGGCTGAGGCAGAGGCGGACGAGGATGCGGAGGTGAACGATGCGTGACGTCTACGACGTGATCCTGGCCCCGGTCATTACCGAGAAGGCGACCCGGGAGCAGGACGAGCAGAACGTCTACACCTTCATCTGCCATCCCGATGCGAACAAGGCGCAGATCCACGAGGCAGTGGAAGCTGCCTGGGACGTGGTGGTGGAAGAAGTTCGGACCGCCCGCTACGTGGGCAAGGCACGACGCTCCCTCATGGGGCGGATGAACCGGACCCACAAGGTGGGCCGCCGGCCAGCCTTCAAGAAGGCCATGGTGCGCCTGGCTGAAGGTGATCACATCGAGTTCTACGAACTGGGCTGATATCATGGCGCTCAAGAAATTCAAGCCAATCACGGCCGGAACCCGATTCCGCTCAATCGTGGATTCCAGCGAGATCACTCGGCGCGAGCCGGAGAAATCTCTCCTGGACACGCGACGTCGGACCGGTGGCCGGAATCACAAGGGTCGGATGACTGTCCGGCGCCGCGGTGGAGGCCATAAGCGCCGCTACCGTCGGATTGATTTCCGCCGCGACAAGGTGGGTATTCCCGGTCGTGTGGCGCAGGTTGAGTACGACCCCAACCGAACCGCCAACATTGCCCTCATCAACTACGCCGATGGCGAGAAGCGGTACATCCTCCAGACCCGGAACATGAAGGTAGGAGACCAGATCGTTTCGGGCCCTGAGGTGGACATCCAGGAAGGGAACGCTACCCTCCTGGCGCGGATCCCCCTGGGGACCATGGTCCACAACGTGGAGTTGAAGCCCGGGAAGGGTGGACAGATTGCTCGTTCCGCCGGCTCCGGCGTCACGGTGGTGGCCAGGGAAGGGGACTACGTCTCCCTCCGGATGCCCTCCACTGAGATCCGCCGGATCCGTAAGGAGTGCATGGCCACCATCGGGCAGGTGGGGAACATCAACCACGAGCTCCGCTCGCTGGGGAAGGCCGGTGCCAACCGATGGCGGGGTCGCCGGCCCAAGGTTCGGGGTGTGGCAATGAACCCGGTGGACCACCCCCTGGGTGGGGGTGAGGGTCGGACCTCCGGTGGTCGTCCTCCCACGTCCCCCTGGGGCAAGCGGGAGGGGATCAAGACCCGGAAGAGGAAGAACAAGTCCAACAAACACATCGTCCGTGGCCGGCGCCGCGGAAAGGCGACGAAGTAAGCCGGTGACCGGATTCTCGGCCGCAGGCGAGTCCCATTACGACGGAAGACAGATATGCCGCGCAGCGTAAAGAAGGGTCCCTTTATCGAAGACGGCCTCCTCCTGAAGGTGGAGGTCATGAATCAGAAGGGAGAGAAGCGGGTCATCAAGACCTGGTCGAGAGCCTCCACGATTTCTCCGGATTTTGTGGGGCACACCATCGCGGTGCACAACGGGAACAAGTTCGTTCCCGTCTACATCACCGAGAACATGGTGGGACACAAGCTGGGCGAGTTTGCCCCCACCCGGCTCTTCCGGGGTCATGGTGGGAAGCTGGCCGACAAGCGATCCCGGCCCAAGTAATCGGGCGCGGACGAACAACGTAAAGAGAGATGCGCGGTCCGCGACTGGTTGGTCGCGGCAGGAGACCCCTTAGGACCCGCACCCGGGTGGGGCGGGTCAAGTGTGGCGGAGACGAGGAGCCATGGAAGCGAAGGCTATAGCCAGATATATCCGCATGAGTCCGCGAAAGGTGCGGCTCGTGGTGGATCAGATCCGCGGGGAGTCGGTGAACAACGCCTATGCTCTCCTCCAGTTCTCGAAGAAGGCGGCCGCCGAGCCGGTGGGTAAGGCCCTCCGCTCCGCCGTCGCCAACGCCCAATACAAGGCGGAGGATCAGGGGGAGTTTGTGGACGTGGACGATCTCGTCGTCACCGAGGCCTACGTGAACGAGGGCCCCACGCTTCGTCGCTGGAGGGCCGCTGCCATGGGCCGAGCGGCGCCGATCCGAAAGCGAATGAGCCACATCACCATCGTTGTGGACACCAAGGAGTAGATCTGGATGGGACAGAAAATTAACCCCACGGGATTCCGCCTGGGCGTCATCAAGGACTGGAAGTCCCGCTGGTACGCCGAGAAAGACTTTCCTCGGCTCCTCCAGGAGGACGAGACGATCCGGAACTACCTGGAGCGTCGGTTGGCCCACGCGGCTGTGTCGTCCATCGAGATCGAGCGCAAGCCCTCGAAGATCGTGGTGACCATCCACACGGCCCGGCCGGGTGTGGTCATCGGTAAGCGGGGCTCGGAGGTGGACAAGCTCCGGGACGAACTGGGTGTGCTCACCCAGTCGGAGGTCTCGGTGAATGTGGAAGAGGTGAAGCGCCCCGAGTTGGATGCCCGACTGGTGGCCGAGAACGTGGCCCACCAGCTCCGGCAGCGCATCTCTTTCCGACGGGCCATGAAACGGGCCGTGCAGTCGGCCCAGCGGGCCGGCGCCGAGGGGATTCGCATCCAGTGCGGCGGACGCCTGGGCGGAGCCGAGATCGCTCGGACGGAGGGATACAACGAGGGGCGGGTGCCCCTCCACACCCTCCGGGCCGACATCGACTACGCCAACGTGGAAGCCCACACGACCTTCGGCGTCATCGGAGTGAAGTGTTGGATCTTCCTCGGCGAAGTGGTTGAGGAGCGCCGGGGTCGGACGTACTCGACGGACACCTGAACACGCAAGGACTACCATGCTCTCGCCCAAGCGAGTCAAACACAGAAAGACCCACAAGGGCCGGATGCGGGGCAAGTCGCACCGTGGAAACCGGGTTTCCTTCGGCGAGTACGGCCTCCAGGCCCTGGAGCCCTCGTGGATCTCCAACCGGCAGATCGAGGCAGCTCGTATCGCCATGACCCGCCACATCAAGCGTGGCGGGAAGGTCTGGATCCGGATCTTTCCCGACAAGCCCATTACCCAGAAGCCGGCCGAGACCCGGATGGGGAAGGGGAAGGGGAACCCGGAAAGCTGGGTGGCCGTGGTGAAGCCCGGTCGCGTCATGTTCGAGATGGAGGGCGTTCCCCAGGAGGTGGCGGAGCGAGCCATGCAGCTCGCGTCGGCCAAGCTCCCGGTCAAGACACGCTTCGTCATTCGCGACCAGCAGCTGGGAGGTTAGGGAAATGGCCATGACGGCTGAGGACGTCCGGGAGATGTCCAACGATCAGATCGAAGAGCGTATGTGGGAGCTCCGAGAGGAGTTGTTCCGCCTCCGCTTCCGGTCATCCATGATGGAGCTGGAGAACTCCCAGCTTCCCAAGCAAATTCGCCGGGAGATTGCCCGGATGAAGACCATTGTCCGGGAGCGGGAGCTCGCGGGAGGTGAAGAGTGAGCGAGACCGAAACGAAGGAAACGGAGGTTGTCGAGGCCGAGACCGGGGGACGGGCGTCCCGGAAGGTCCGGCAGGGTGCGGTAGTCAGCGACCGAGGTGACAAGACGGTCGTGGTCCTGGTGGAGCGGCGGTTCGCACACCCGCTCTACGGGAAGTCCGTAACCCGTTCGAAGAAGTATCACGCCCACGACGAAAACAATGAGTACCGGGTAGGCGACGTGGTTCGCATTCAGGAGACGCGCCCCGTGTCGAAGCTCAAGCGGTGGCGGGTCACTGAGCTGTTGGATCGACCCGAGCGGGCCTGAGTCCGCCCACTTGCTTCCTTTCCCGGGACTGACGAGGAGATAGATCGATGATCCAGCAGGAATCGGTCCTGAAGATTGCGGACAACACAGGGGCCAAGCGCGCCCTCTGCATCCGCGTCCTGGGCGGGTCCCGACGCCGGTATGCCCGGGTCGGAGACGTAATCGTGGTGACGGTCAAAGACGCCATCCCCAATGCGGGGGTGAAGAAGGGCGAGGTGGCCCGGGCCGTCATCGTGCGTACCGCCAAGGAAATGCGCCGGAAGGACGGCTCGTACATCCGGTTTGACGAGAACGCGGCCGTCCTCATCACCCCGACCGGGGAGCCCCGGGGCACCCGGATCTTCGGACCGGTGGGCCGGGAGCTCCGCGAGAAGAAGTACATGAAGATTGTATCCCTGGCCCCTGAGGTGATCTAATGGCCACGAAGAAGCAGATGAAAACGGCCCGCCGGGCCAAGCGGAAGACCCACATCGTGAAGGGAGACCGGGTCCGTGTGATCCGGGGCAACTTCCGGGAGATGGAGGGGAACGTGCTCCGGGTGACCCCGGGGACCGGGCGTGTCGTGGTGGAAGGCGTGAACATGCGGAAGCGGCATGAGCGTCCCACGCAGGACAACCCCGAGGGTGGAATCATCTCCTTCGAGGCTCCAATCGACATCTCCAACGTGATGCTCATCGACCCGACCACCGATGAACCCACTCGGGTTCGCACCGAGGTGGCCAAGGACGGGACGAAAGAGCGGATCGCTGTGAAGAGCGGAAATCCCATTCCCCGGCCGCGATAAGACGGCTGGGAAGCGACGGGCATAGAACGATGGCATCGAGACTGGCAGAACATTACAAGGAACGGGTCCGGCCCACGCTCATGGCTGAGCTTGACCTCGAGAACGTCCATCAGATCCCCCACATCCAGAAGGTGGTGGTGAACGTGGGCCTGGGCGAGGCCAGCCGGAATCAGAAGCTTCTGGACTCGGTTCTGGAGGAAGTGGAAACCATCACAGGCCAAAAGCCGGTGATCACCAAGGCCCGAAAGTCCATTGCCGGTTTCTCTCTCAGAGAGGGAATGCCCGTCGGCGTCTCTGTGACGCTGCGCAGGGCGCGGATGTACGACTTTCTGGACCGCCTGGTGAGTGTGGGGATCCCCCGGATCAGAGATTTCCGGGGCATTCCCACCCGCTCCTTCGATGGACGAGGGAACTACACGCTGGGGATCAAGGAACAGATCATCTTTCCGGAGATCGAATACGACAGCGTGCAGCAGGTTCGGGGGATGGATATCACGATCGTCACCTCCACTGACAAGGATGATGAAGCCTATGCGCTCCTGCGGGAGATGGGCTTCCCCTTCAGAGGAGAAACACCGGTCCAGATCGGTGCCGGCGCTGCCGGTGCCGGTGCGGACTGACCGGGCGGGAGCCCAGTACACGAGAATGACCCAACACGGTTTCGGGGGATTGAATGGCTAGGAAGGCGCTCATTGAGAAGGCCCGCCGCAAGTCAAAATACGGCGTGCGTGAGTACAATCGGTGCCAGCGGTGCGGACGGGCCCGGGCGTACATGCGCAAGTTCGGACTCTGCAGAATCTGCTTCAGGCAGAAAGCCCTGCAGGGTGAGATCCCGGGTGTTCGAAAGGCCAGCTGGTAAAGGAACGGAACTGCCATGATGACGGATCCAATCGCGGACATGCTTACACGCATCCGCAACGCGGGACAGGCCGGCCACAGGTGGGCGGACATGCCGATCTCGAAGCTGAAGATCGAGGTCGCCAAGCTCCTCAAGGAGAGTCACTTTGCCTACGACTACAAGGTCCTGGATGACGGACGCCACGGGGTTCTTCGGGTCTACCTGAAGTACCACGAGGGACAACCGGTCATCCGGCACATTGAGCGAATCTCTACGCCGGGAAGGCGGCGGTACGTGGGCTCCGGGGAGATTCCCCGGGTCCGGAATGGTCTTGGAATGGCCATCCTATCCACCTCCAGCGGGGTCCTGTCGGACCGAACCGCTAGAGAGCAAGGTGTGGGTGGCGAGCTCCTGGCCCTGGTCTGGTAACGACGGAAGGCGAGAATACCATGTCGAGAATCGGTAGCAGGCCGGTAGAGCTTCCCAAGGGTGTGGAGGCCCGTCTTCAGGACGGAAACCTCATCGTGAAGGGGCCGAAGGGCTCTCTTACCCTGGATGTGAACCCGGAAATGGCGGTGTCCATCGAGGATGGCGAAGTGACCGTGGAACGTCCGTCGGACGTACAGCGTCACAAGGCGCTCCACGGCCTCACCCGGTCTCTGGTGGCCAATATGGTGGAGGGTGTCACGGCGGGCTTCAGCCGGACCCTGGAGATTGTCGGTGTGGGATACCGGGCCGAGAGGAAGGGGCAAGGGTTGACGCTCCACCTCGGGTTCTCCCACACCATTGAGTACCCGGCTCCCGAGGGCATTGAGCTGGAGACGCCCAACCAGACCACCATCGTGGTGAAGGGTGTCGACAAGCAGCTCGTGGGTCAGGTGGCCGCGGAGATCCGCGGCTTCCGGCCTCCTGAGCCCTACAAGGGGAAGGGAGTCCGGTACGCCGGCGAGCAGATCCGCCGGAAGGCCGGTAAGACGGCCGGCGCGTAACGGCTAATAGAGTCCCAGAGGAGCACGGTAAGGAGAAACCGGTGAAGAAGCTCAAATATTCAAAGATCCGCCGAAGCCGCCGCGTGCAGCGTGAGCGGCGCCACCGGCGCGTTCGAAACAAGGTCAGCGGCACGGCTCAGCGGCCTCGCCTGGTTGTCTATCGCTCCCTGAGGAACATGGAGGGGCAGTTGGTGGATGATGTGGCCGGCCTCACCCTTCTGGGTGTGTCCACTCTGGCGTCCGAGATCCGGGAGTTGGAGGGGGATGGTGACGAGCAGGTGCAGGTGGCCAAGTCCCGGGCAGCCGGGAAGCTCCTGGCTGAGCGTGCTCAGGAGGAAGGCATCGAGTCCGTGGTCTTCGATCGCGGAGGCTACAAGTATCACGGTCGGGTCCAGGCGTTCGCCGAGGGTGCCCGCGAGGGAGGATTGAAGTTCTGATGGCCAGAAATCGCAAGCAGGGCAGAGGCCGGGACCATGATCTGGTCGAGACCGTCATCCACATCAACCGGGTGGCCAAGGTCGTGAAGGGAGGACGTCGGTTCTCCTTCACTGCCCTGGTGGCTGTAGGTGACCAGAAGGGGAAGGTGGGCGTGGCCCACGCCAAGGCCAACGAGGTTGCGGAGGCCATCCGGAAGGGGATGGAGCATGCCCGCCGGGACTTGGTGGAAATCCCCGTGGTCAACGGAACCATCCCCCATGAGATTGTTGGGGAGTGGGGTGCAGGCCGGGTCATGTTTCGGCCCGCTGCCCCCGGTACCGGGGTTATCGCAGGGGGACCGGTCCGGGCTATCGTCGAGGCTGTCGGGATCACCGACATCCTCACCAAGAGCCTGGGCACCAACAACCCCATCAACGTCGTACGGGCCACCATGTGGGGGCTGCAGCATCTGGTGACGCCGGAGCAGGCGGCCCGGGAGCGAGGCATCCCGGTGGAGGCACTGGAGGTGTACGGTGGCTGAGCGCGAAAAGAAGATCGCCATCACCCAGGTCCGTAGCCTGAGCGGTCGTCCGGAAAAGCATCGCAAGACCATGCGGGCCCTGGGCTTCACGAAGCACCAGCAGACCCGTATCCACACGGATACTCCGGCGATTCGCGGGATGATCGAACAGGTATCGCACCTGGTCGAGGTCCAGGACGCCGAGGAGCAATAGAACAATGGCAGAACTTCATGAACTGAAGCCCTCCCCGGGGTCCCATCGCAATCGCAAGCGGATCGGGCGCGGGCCAGGATCAGGAAAGGGAAAGACGAGCGGTCGGGGTCACAAGGGCCAGAAGGCCCGCTCCGGAGCTTCCATCCCAGCCGGTTTCGAAGGGGGCCAGATGCCCCTGCAGCGGCGGATTCCCAAGCGGGGATTCACGCCCATGAACCGGGTGGCGTACCAGGTGGTGAACGTTCGTGCCCTGGAAGAAGTCCAGGGAGACGAGGTTACCGCCCAGGTTCTCCATGACCAGGGATTCATCGGCTCGGCCGAGAAGCCCGTCAAGATTCTGGGTGATGGAGAGTTGACCCGGAGCGTGACGGTCCGGGTCCATGCCTTCAGTGGCACGGCCCGGTCGAAGATTGAGAGCGCCGGCGGCACCGCTGAAGTCGTAGAGTAGATCGGTGACCGGACCCAACCCCAGTAGACGTCTGAGCTGACGGGATTCCAGGATGGCCAACCCCATTCCCAACCTTTTCCGGTTCCCTGAACTCAAGGACCGGATCCTCTTCACCCTCTTCATCCTCCTGATCTATCGGGTCGGTGCGCACATCACCGCGCCGGGGATCAACCTGGCTGCTCTGCAGGAGCAGTTCGGCCAATTGGAGGGCACCCTCTTCGGGGTGTATGACATGTTCGTGGGTGGCGGCCTCTCCAGGGCGACGATCTTCGCTCTGGGGATCATGCCGTATATCTCCGCGGCCATCATGTTCCAGCTTCTGGCCGCTGTCTTCCCCACCATCGAGAAGATGCAGAAGGAAGGGGAGGAGGGTCGGAAGAAGATCACCCAGTGGACCCGGTATACGACCGTGGTCCTCTGTATCGCTCAGGCCTACGGCTACTCGGTTTTCGTCGGCTCCATTGAAGGGGCCGTCGTCAACCCCGGGTTCCTCTTCACCTTCACCACGGTGCTGGCCCTGACGGTGGGTGGTACCTTCATCATGTGGCTGGGTGAGCAGATCACCGAACACGGGGTGGGGAATGGGATGTCCCTCCTTATCTTCTTCTCCATCATCGAAGGATTCCCCGGCGCGGTTGTCCGGACCTGGGAAGCCCTCATGGTGGGCGAGATCGGCTTCATGGCGATGACCGCCCTCATGGCCGTCATCATCGGTGTCACGGCCGCCGTGGTCTCCATGACCATGGGCGCCCGACAGATCCCGGTGCAGATCCCTCGAAAGGTGGTTGGACGGGGACGGATCCAGGAGGGACAGAAGAGCTTCGTACCGATCCGGGTGAACGCGGCCGGGGTGATGCCCATCATCTTCGCGCAGTCGTTCATCATCGTGCCTGGCACATTGGCGGCTTTCACGGCCTCCGGCTTCATTGCCGAGCTTGCTGAACTCTTCCAGCCAGGAAACTGGCTCTACTACGGGACCTACGGCGTCCTCACCGTCTTCTTCACCTACTTCTATACCGCCATCATCTTCAATCCGGTGGATCTGGCGGAGAACCTGAAGAAGCAGGGCGCCTTCGTTCCCGGAGTGAAGCCAGGGGCCCGGACGGCGGAGTACATCGACCGAATCTTGACCCGGGTGACGCTCCCTGGCTCCATCTACCTGGCGCTGGTGGCCCTCCTCCCCTTCTGGATCTTCGACATCTTCAACATCCAGACCTTCTTCTTCGGAGGTACGGGGCTCCTCATTGTTGTGGGTGTGGGGTTGGACACGGTCCAGCGAGCGCAGCAGCACCTTCTCCTCCGGCACTATGACGGCTTCATGAAGAAGGGGCGTGTTAAGGTCCGGGGTCGTCAGCGATACATGTGAGGACGAGGAACTCGCAATGGTGGTGATTTTGCTCGGCCCTCCAGGGGTCGGAAAAGGAACGCAGGGAGACAAGCTCCTGGAGGACCTGCAGTGGGAGAAGATCGCCACCGGAGACCTCCTTCGAGCGGCACGTCGGGAGGGCACGGAACTGGGCAAGGAAGCCCAGTCCTACATGGACGCTGGTGAGCTCGTCCCGGACGACGTCATCGTGGCCATGGTAGAAGAAAAGCTGGCCAGTCTGCCGGCTGAGACCGGCGTCCTCTTCGACGGCTTTCCCCGGACCGTACCCCAGGCCCGGGAGTTGGCCCGGGTCCTCCCCAAGGTGGATCGGGAGCTGGATGCCGTCATCCTCTTCGAGGCGCCGGACCAGGTGCTCCAGAAGCGCATCAGTGGACGGCGGCACTCGCCGGACAGTGGCCGGATCTACAACATCTACTTCGATCCCCCCGAGGAAGAGGGGATCTGTGATGAGGCCGGTACGGCCCTGGTACACCGGGATGACGATAAGCCGGAGACTGTCACGCGGCGCCTCCGAGTCTACCGGGAGCAGACCGAACCCCTGGTGGCCCACTACCGGGAGTCTGAGACTCCGGTGTTGATGGTGGACGGCGACCAGGAGATGGATCAGGTGCAGGCCGATCTCCGAAGGGTTCTCTCTGACACGCTGGGCGTAGAGGTTTCCCCGGCGTGATCGAACTCAAGACCGGTGAGGAGATGGACCGGATCGCCCGGGGGGGCGCCATCATTGCGGCACTCTACCGGGAGATGGAGCAACGGATCCAGGCTGGCGTCTCCACCGGGGAGCTGGATCGCTTTGCCGAGGAGTTCATCCGCTCCCACGAGGGCGCCGAACCGGCCTTCAAAGGACTGTACGGATTTCCCGGGAGCATCTGCGCCTCAGTCAACGAGGAAGTGGTCCACGGGATTCCCAGTGATGAGCGGGTGCTGAAGGAAGGAGACATCCTTTCGCTGGATACGGGGGTGCGCCTGGATGGATGGTGTTCCGATTCGGCGTGGACTTTTCCGGTGGGGGAGTTGGCGCCGGCCACGGCCCGGCTTCTGGAGGTGACGGAGGAGGCTCTGGAACGGGCCATCGCCGCCGCCAGGCCAGGCAAGCATGTTGGCGATATCGGGCATGCGGTGGAGGAGGCTGTTCGAGGAACGGGATTTGCCATCATCCGGGACCTGGTAGGCCACGGCATCGGTCGAAAGGTCCATGAGGAACCGCAGGTGCCGAACCGGGGGAAGCCCGGTAGCGGACCTGTGCTGGAGGCCGGGCTGGTCCTGGCCATCGAACCCATGATCGCGGTGGGAACCTGGAGGATCAGAACGCTTTCGGACCGATGGACGGTGACGACCACCGACCGTCGGCCTTCGGCCCACTTCGAGCACACCGTGGGTGTGACCGAGGAGGGCCCACGGATTTTGACAGCGCTCCGAGACCCCGTGGCCAGTGCCACGTAAGGCGCCGTCGGAGACGAAGAAGACGTCCGGGGTCCTGTCCCTTGAGTCGGGACGAGATCAGGGTTATACTTTCAAGCTCTGCAACGAACGCACGGTGAGGTCCCGATGAAGGTCAGAAGCAGCATCAAGCCGATCTGTGAACACTGCAAGGTGGTGCGCCGCCGCGGTGTCGTTCGGATCATCTGCAAGCGGAACCCCCGCCACAAGCAGCGGCAGGGTTGATTCCACGGGTTGCGCCTCGAAGGCACTGAGGAACTGGTATGGCACGCATTGCGGGAGTCGATCTCCCCAGGAACAAGCGAATCGTTGTCGCACTGACCTATATCTACGGTATCGGTCGGGCTCGCTCTGAGGAGATCTTGGAGGCGGCTGGCGTTGATCCGACCACCCGGACCCACGACCTGACGGAAGAGGACGTGAGCCGGCTGCGTCGTGAGATCGAAGACAGCTACAAGGTGGAGGGCGCCCTTCGCACCGAGCGATCCATGAACATCAAGCGTCTCATGGACATCGGGTGTTATCGGGGCCTCCGGCATCGGAGGGGTCTCCCCGTCAGGGGGCAGCGGACCCACACGAATGCTCGGACCCACAAGGGTAAGAAACGGGCGATTGCCGGCAGAAAGGCGCCGCCCAGGAAGTAGGAAGGCACCGGGCGCGGCTGACGAGATGGGCTCACCAGGGATCGATACGCCTGGTTGGTTCCTACTCCAGCGGCCTCCGAGTCCGATCACGTACTGAGAAGGAAGGCTCGTTTGTCGCAGCAGAAGAAGCAGCCCCGGGCAAAGCGGGGCAAGAAGACGGTGGAGTCTGACGGCGTTGCCCACATCAAGGCGTCGTTCAACAACACGATCGTGACCCTGGCGGACTCCAAGGGTGACGTGGTGTCTTGGGCCAGCGCAGGAAAGGCTGGATTCAAGGGCTCCAAGAAGTCCACCCCATTTGCTGCCACCATGGCGGCCGAGGCCGCTGGGCGGGAAGCCTATGCCATGGGTCTTCGGAAGGTGGACGTGCGAGTTCAGGGGCCCGGGTCCGGGCGGGAGTCGGCCATTTCGGCCTTGGCTTCTGCCGGGCTGACGGTCAAGTCCATCAAGGACGTGACCCCGCTGCCCCACAACGGTTGCCGCCCGCCGAAGAAGCGGCGGGTCTAAGTTGCCGACGGCGCCCCGAGGGGCGCCGTTCGGAATCCACACGTCCGGGGAAACGGGGGCGGTCCAGCGGATCGCCTCCGACCCCGTTTTGACGGGAATCACTGGTCACACAGGTTGTTAGATGGCTCGTTACACTGGTCCGGTCTGCAAGCTCTGCCGCCGCGAGGGGCAGAAGCTCTTTCTGAAGGGACAGAAATGCTACACGGAGAAATGCCCCGTGGAGCGTCGAGGCTATCCGCCTGGGCAGCACGGTCCGGCCCAGGCACGCCGTCGGAAGCAGTCCGACTACGCCCTCCAGCTTCGGGAGAAGCAGAAGGTGAAGCGGATGTACGGACTGCAGGAGACCCAGTTCAGGAATCTCTTCCAGCGTGCGGCCCGTGAGTCGGGCGTGACGGGCGAGAACCTCCTGATCAGCCTGGAGACCCGCCTGGACAATGTGGTCTTCCGGCTGGGCCTGGCCGCCAGTCGAAATCAGGCCCGGCAGCTGGTTCGCCATCGTCACGTGGAGGTGAACGGGAAGACAGTGGACATCCCGTCCTACCAGGTGAAGCCTGGCGACGACATTGCCGTGCGGGCTCCGTCCAAGGAGTTGGAGGTGGTGGAGGTGGCCCTTGGGTCCCGGACCCGCCCCCAATTGGTAGAATGGCTGACCCTGGACGAGAAGAATCGGGTGGCCCGGGTCGTGCGGAAGCCGACCAGGGATGACATCCCCATGGAGGTCCAGGAGCAGCTCATCGTCGAGTTGTACTCGAAGTAAGGACGAAGCCGAGCCCAACGGGCATGGAGGATATGGTGGAAATTGATCTGACCGGACTGGTTCTCCCGGAGAAGGTAGAGACCGCGCAGGCGTCGGAAGACGGCACATATGCACGGTTTGTGGTGGAGCCCCTGGAGAGGGGGTTCGGCCACACGCTGGGGAATTCCATTCGCCGCGTCCTTCTCTCGTCGCTGCAGGGCGCTGCGGTCTGGGCGTTCCGAGTAGACGGGGTCGTGCACGAGCACCAGACGATCAGTGGGGCTGTGGAGGATGTCCATCAGGTCATCCAGAACCTGAAGGCCCTGGTGATCATGATGGACGACGAGCTGGATGAGGCGACGCTGACCGTGAAGGCCGATCAGGCCGGAGCGGTGACTGCCGGACACATTCAGGAGAAGGGTGGGATCCAGGTGCTGGATCCGGAGCACCATATCCTGACCCTTCAGGAGGACCGGAGCTTCCAGATGGAACTCCGCGTCAACAAGGGCCGGGGGTTCGTGTTGGCCGACCAGCACTCCCTGGAGAAGGGGGAGCCGGTGGACCTGGTGCGGATCGACTCCATCTACAACCCGGTCCGCCGGGCCAACTTCGAGGTGAAGGAGACCCGGGTGGGCCAGCGGACCGACTTCGACCAGCTTTCCATCCACGTGGAGACGGATGGTTCGGTTGCGCCGGAGGACGCGGTGGCTCTGGCAGCCGGCCTGGTGCAGCGGCACCTGGAGTACCTCCGGTACTTCGGCGAAGGTGGGCTTCCTGAGCCCACGCCGGAAGGGGCCACGCCCGTTCCTGAGAATATGCTCGATCTCTTCCAGCGTCCCATCGAGGACCTGGCCGAGCTCAGCGTTCGGTCGCGGAATTCGCTCCAGAAGGAGAGCATCGCGACGGTGGGTGAGCTCATCCAGCGGACCGAAGATCAGATGCTGGAGATCGAGAACTTCGGGAAGAAGTCGCTGAAGGAGATACAGGACTTCCTGGCGGAGCACCATCTCCGGTTTGGAATGAAGGTGCAGGAATCCGATGACGGACGGGTGTTCTTCCTGGAAGAGGAAGGGGCCACGGAAGCCACGGAATCTGGTGACGAATAGCGCACGGGTAGACAACACACCCCGCTCGTGATATATCGGTAGCTCAGTTCAGGATCAAAAGCCATGCGGCATCGAAAGAAAGGTCGAAACCTCTCAAGGACCGCCTCTCACAAGAAGGCGACCATGCGGAACATGGCTACGGCCCTGTTCCGCCACGAGCGGATCGAAACTACCACGGCCAAGGCCAAGGAGTTGCGTCCCTATGCGGAGCAGCTCATAACCCTTGCACGCCGAGGTGACCTCCATGCACGCCGCCAGGCGGCCCGGAAGATCCAGGACCGAGAGGTCCTGGGGAAACTCTTCGATGATATCGGGCCCCGGTTTGATGGGCGTCCGGGTGGATACACCCGGATCCTCAAGCTGGGTCACCGAAAGGGGGACGCGGCCGATATGGCGTTGATCGAGCTGGTGGAACGCGCGGACGCATAAATCCCACCCCAAGGACGGGACACACATGGCTTCGAAGCAAAGCGGTTCGTTCAACATTCCCCTCATGATCCTGGCCTTCCTGACCATGGCCGGATTTCTCTACTGGCTGAACATCGCCTCCGAGCCTACCCAGATCGCGGTAGCGGAAGAGAATGGGATGGAGGCCATGCTGGACGAGGCCACGAGTGTGTCGCCGATTGCCCTCATCGAGGACGCCCAGGAACTCATCGACGAGATGGTCCGGGTCCCCAACATCCGGGTGGCCGAACTGATGGGCACCAGCGCCTTCTGGTTCCCCGTTTCCATGGGCGACGAGGAAGAGCAGCTCTACCTGGTGTTCCTGGATCCCAACTTCATCGATCCCGGCTTCCAGCTCGTCCCCGATGATGTCCTGACACTCACCGGGACCGTTCGGGAGATGAGCGACCAGATCATCACCCAGTGGGAGGAGCAGGGGCTCTTCACCGAGGAAGGCCAGCGTCCCATGGCGGCCGAAGTGGAGACCTTCATCCAGGCCGCCCACCTGGACGTACACACGACCGCCGAGGAGGCTGACGACCCCGACGCGGATGACGACGACACCGAGGACGACGGCCAGGACTGAGTCCGGGCCTCCCTCATCAGCGATAGAGGTAGGAATCATGGCACGGATCTGCTACGTGTGCGGCAAGGGTCCCCGAACCGGGAACCGAGTCAGCCACGCAAACAACAAGACGAAGCGTCGTTGGCTGCCGAACCTGCAGACCGCACGAATCCTCAATGACGAGGGTCAGCGGATCCGGGTCCGGGTGTGCACGAGTTGCATCTCTGCCGGAAAGATCCGGAAGGCTCCGGCGGTGAAGAAATCCGAGGGAGCCTAGAGCCCAGATGAACGCGCGTGCCGAGGGGAAAACACTCCCGTCGGCCCGGCCGGATCGACGCCCCCGAGACCCTGTTCAGGGTCCGGGGGCGTCGCCGTTGCGGGTAGCTGTCACCCGGCCTGCAGAGGGCCGACGGGCCCAAGGGTCCCCATCCCCGGATCGACTGGCCCGCCTCCTCCGGTCCAGGGGGGCGCAGCCTGTCCTGCATCCGCTCCAGGAGCGGCTCCCGCCAGAGGATCCGGCTCCCCTGCGCGCCGCCCTGAGCGGACTGTTGATGGCGGCCCACGGCATCCCGACCCGCAAGCCCAATCGCCATTGGCTCTTGGTGACGGCCCCCACCGCCGTTCCCGCCATCCTGCGTGCCCTGCAGGAGCTGAGTGCCTCCGCCGACGCCCTCCGGCAAGCCGGCGTTCGCGTGGCGGCTGTGGGAACCAGCACAGGGCGGGCCTTGAGCGAGGCGGGTCTCCCCCCGGACCTGATCCCGGAACGGTTTACGGGCGATGATCTCCTGGTGGCCCTGGTGGAGACGCTGGCCCCAGGGGCAGGGGACGAGGCGGTGCCTCCGGCGGACTCGCTGGCGGCCGGCTCTCCCTTGGCCGGCTATCACTTCGTCCTTCCCCGAGCGGCCGTGGCCCGGGATGTGCTTCCGAAAGGGTTGCGAGGGCTGGGAGCCCGGGTGGAGGTGGTGACGGCCTACCGGATCGTGGAGCGGCCTGGCGCAGGAGCAGGGCTGGTGGAGGCGATTCATGGTCGGGAGGTGGATGTGGTGGCTCTGACCTCCGGTTCGGCGGCACGCATTCTGGGCGCGGCTTGGCGGGGGTTGCCTTCGGACCGGAGGCCAGACGCGGACCTGGGGAGGGATCTGGAAGAAGGCCAGGACGGCGGGTTGGAAGCTGACCCAACCTGGCCGCCCTCGGTCGCCATGGCCGTCATCGGGCCGGTGACGGCTCGGGCGGCTCGACGAGCCGGACTTCCAGTGGACCTGGTCCCGGAAGCTTCCACTTTGGCGGCCCTGGCTCAGGTGATCGTCCAGGAGGGAGGAAGCTGACAGGAGCCGGTAGATCGGCGCAGCCGGCGCCGGGAGGTGAAAGGGGGTGGGAGTCTGTTCGCCCGTTTCGTGAGACAGAACGTTTCGTGAACCCGTTGTTTGAGGGAGAGATGGCCATGACCCAAGGTGTAGAGCGCTTCCGGGGCACTGATATCACCTTTGGGGTGGTAGGAATGGGGTACGTGGGACTGCCCCTGGCCGTGGAGGTGGGGAAGGCCGGGATCCGGGTAATAGGGCTGGAGGTGAAGCCCGAAGTCGTAGAGGGAGTGAACCAGGGTCGGAGCCACATCCAGGACGTAGCGCACCAGGAGGTGGCCGAACTCCGAGACGCCGGCCTCCTGGAGGCCACCACCGACCCGGCCCGGATGGCTGAGTGCGACGTCGTGTCCATCTGCGTTCCCACCCCCTTGGGGAAGACCCGGGACCCGGATGTCTCCTATATCCTACAGGCTGGCCAGGAGATCGCCCGGGTGCTGCGTCCTGGTCAACTGGTGGTGCTCGAGAGCACCACCTATCCGGGCACCACGCGGGACGTGCTGCTTCCTCTCTTCCAGGAAAGGGGATTCCAGGTGGGGAAGGACTTCTATCTCTGCTTCTCCCCGGAGCGGGTGGACCCAGGGAACCAGGTGTGGCAGACGCACAACACCCCCAAGGTCATCGGAGGGATCACCCCGCGGTGCCTTGAGGCGGGCGTGGCTGCCTATCAACACTTCATCGAGGAGATGGTCCCGGTGTCCTCGCCGGAGGCCGCCGAGTTCACGAAACTCCTGGAAAACACCTTCCGGGCCGTGAACATCGCCCTGGTGAATGAGACGGCTCAGATCGCCGACCGACTTGAGGTGGACATCTGGGAGGTCATCGAGGCCGCCGCCACCAAGCCCTTCGGGTTCATGAAGTTCACCCCGGGGCCGGGGTTGGGGGGCCACTGCATCCCGGTGGATCCCCACTACCTCTCGTGGAAGATGCGGACGCTGGACTACCGGACCCGCTTCATCGAACTGGCCAGTGAGGTGAACGCCGAGATGCCCCGCTTCGTGGTGGGTAAGATCCAGGAGGCACTGAACCACGTCCGGAAGCCGGTGAACGGATCCCGGGTGCTGGTGCTGGGTGCGGCCTACAAGCCCAACATCGACGACGTTCGGGAGTCGCCGGCCATCGAGATCCTGAATGAGCTGGAGCGGCTCGGAGCTGAGGTGGGCTACCACGACCCCTACATTCCGAAGATTCACGACGACGAGAACCGGTGGGCCAGCGTGGAGCTGACCGATGAAGCCCTCCAGGAGGCGGACTGCGTAGTTCTGGTGACGGACCACGAGGTATTCGATCTAGACCGGGTCTTCGAGCTGAGCCCGGTGCTGGTGGACTCGCGGAACGCCACAGGTAAGATCGCCGCCGCCCAGGGGAAGGGCGAACCTCAGCGCTGGATCGTGAAGGGGGGGACCGAGGGCAAGAAGGGAGAGGCGTGGTGACGGTCTCGTCTCTCAGGGTTCTGGTGGTGGCCGGCGCCCGCCCCAATTTCATGAAGGTGGCGCCGATCCTGCGTGCCCTGAGGGCAGCGGGACACGAGGGCATGCTGGTCCACACCGGCCAGCACTACGATGCCCGCATGTCGGAGTCCTTCTTCCAGGACCTGGACCTCCCGGACCCCGATTATCATCTGGGCGTGGGATCCGGCAGCCACGCTGTGCAGACGGCTCGCGTCATGGAGGCCT